>JADFSR010000060.1 GCA_022560615.1 Gemmatimonadota bacterium | reverse complement strand
TTCGGCAATGTGATTGCCCGTGAACTGTTCCTGGAATCCGCGGGCGCTCAGAAAGTCGCCCCGGAAGCGCTGGAGAGTCTCTCGATAGCGCATCACCTTGATGCCGGTGATACTTCCCTTCAGGTCCATCCCGACGAGCGCTTCAATAGTCCCGCTGTATCCGTATGGCTCAGGGGGCAGATCAGACGTCAGAAAGACGTACCCCACCAGCGTCCGCTCCCCACCTTGCGGATCGATGCGGTAGGCCTTGAAGACGGGCGGATCACCTTCCTTCTCGGAGAACGTGTCGGCCCCGGCCATCACCTCTGCTAGCGACGTTCGATCAACTTCCGATGGACTCTGGGCACCGATTGCGTTCGGCACGAGAGCGAGCATGCCTACCGTGAGAAGCACTCTCGTGAGAAGCACTCTGGTCACGACCGAATCGCGTTGGCTACCAGGATCGGAGTGACGGCGGTCAACACAAGAATTCCCCACTGAAACGTGCGAGCGCCCCTTGGTCACCTTTTGCACAGAGAACCTTCGGCCTCGGTGAGAGCCGGCAACGAAGGTCTGCGTATTCGGGTCGTTTCACCGCGAACGGCTGTGGCTGTCCGCCGCCCTCGACGGTCCCCGCGAGGGTCTCCACCATCGATGGTCCCAGAGTACGACTGTACGACTGCACGACGGAGCCCTCCCGCCTCTCTGATAATCGGGATAGGGGGTAGCCGGGACCCCCGGCTACTCCCCTCCGAGCGATGACGCTAATGCGGCGACATGCCACCATGCCACCTCTGTAACCTCCCATACCTCCCATACTCCGAACGGGTTCCCCCCCATCGAACGCATGCGCTCCAGGAACTCGTCCCGCTCGGCCTGGAGCCGTGCCGGGCCGATGAGAGCGACGTAATCACCCTCTTCCAGACCGCTCACGACCTGTGTGCGGTCCCAGTCGGTCAAGCCGATCATCACCATACGCGGTTCGATGGTTCCATCCTCCTCGACCACGAACACGACGGCGCGCTCGGTCCGTGCCGCTCCCGTCGCACTACCCCGCGTGTACTGGCCCATTCCGAATCCGCCTTCACGCATTCCGCCCATTCCGCCTCGCTGCCCGGCCTGACCATACTGCATCCGGGAGAAATTCTGTGAGCCGTCTCCGCCGGGCATCCGCGCGCGAAACGCCTCGAAGCCACCCTGCGCGTCCGAGCCGCCCTGGCTCTGACCACCCCCTGCGGTTCTCTGCGCACCGGCGTCATGATCACCTCCGGCTCCGGAACCGCCACCGCGCCCGCCGCCGGCGAACATGTTCCCCATACCGCTCGAGCCGAACATGCTCCCCATCATACTCTCCATATCGATGGCGTCGGGGTCGAGGCCGAGCGCCATTGCAGCGGGCTCGGCATCCTGAGGCATCACCACGGAGTTGTTCGGAATCAACAGGACTCCCGTGGCTTCACCGGTCTGGATCTCGACCTCCGTGTTCATGCCCGGCTTGAGCAGCCGGGCCCTGTTGTCCAGTCGAACGATGAGCGGAAACAACGTTCCGCTCCGCTGAACCACGGCCTGCGGCTCGATCTGGTCCACCATTCCGATGAACGTTTGGTCCGGGTAGGCATCCACCGTCACGAAGGTCGTCATGCCCTCCCGGATCTCGCCCAAGTCCCCTTCGTCCAGTAAAACCCGCACCTGGACGACGTCCAGGTTGGCCATGATCAGGAGCGTGGTTCCACTCGAGACGTTTTGGCCCGAGGATTGGATGACCTGGCCTTCTTCCACGTTCTTCTCGAGGATCGTGCCGGCCATCGGAGCGCGAATCGTCACGTCCTCGAGGCGCAACTGTGCCAGCTCCAAGTTCGTTTGCGCCTTGATGAGCGAGGCTCGGGCGTTGGCGTACTCCAGCGTTCTGCTCTCGTGCTCCTGGGCCGAGATCACGCCGGACGCCAGGAGCTCCCGCGAGCGCTCCACCTGTCGCTCGGAGATGGCCATACGTGCCTCGGCCACCGCGATATCGGCGTCCGCTTGATCGGCGGTATTGCGCACATCCCGGGGATCGACCTCCACCAGAAGGGCTCCCGGTTCTACCTCGTCACCGACATCGACGTAGAGACGCATGATCTCGCCCGAGGCTTTGGACGTGACTTCCACCGTCCGAACGGGCTCCAAGACCCCGGTGGACGAAGCGGTGACGATGAGGTCGCCGCGTTCCACCGCCACGACCTCAAGGTCTGGAACGTCGCTGGCCTCGCCGATTCCGCAGGCTGCGAAGACGGGAAGCAGCGCCACCAGCCATATCTTCCTCGTTCGAATCGTCGACATCGTTCAGTCCCTCTCCCTCGCTGAAAAATCGCCTGCGATCATCGAATCCGATCGTGACCGCAAGTATCGATCGTGACCGCGAATATACGGTCTATAAAGTCATTCGGGGCGCTTCGCCGTGAACGGCTGGTCGCCGCGACCGCCTCGGATGGTCCCCGAGAGGGTTTCACCGTCGATGGTACCCGAGTACATCTGATCGAAGGAGTTCCCGCCGAAGCTCAACGTGACCGTGAAGCTGAACTGGTTCCCGTTGACGGTCCCGTCCGAGACCGGGAAGGACTGCGGGCCACCGCCACCGCCACCGCCGCCACGACCACCAAAATTGAACTCGAGGTTTCCAGTGACCGTCGAGCCTTCCACTGTGAGCGTGAGCGTCTGGACGATCGTGCCGCGTCCAGTCTCCCGGGTGATCTCCCACACGCCGGCCAGGTTCTGAGCCGCAGCCGGTGCCGATGCCATGGTCAGCATCGCTGTAGTGAACAGGGTAGTAAGGAGGGCGCTGTGTTTCACGAGGGACTCCTTTTGCAAGGGGGACTCCTTTTCAAGCGTCACAAGGCTGAAATAAAGACCCCTGAGGAGCACGGAGTGTTAATTCCGGGCACCCTGCTAGTCTGGACCCGAGGCGGGAGTTAGGCTGAGGGCAACCCCACACGGAGTTGTCCGATGAACCTGAAGACTACGTCACCCCGATCGACGGGCCCGCTGTTCCTCGCTCCCATCGTGCTCTGCCTCAACGCCGCGGCATGCCAGATCCCCGACGCCCCGGCGCAGGCCGCACAGGAGCGGGGCGAGCCGTGGAACTGGTCGGAGGAGTACGTCCGGGCCGGCGTGAACCGGGTCCGCGCGGGCCGCGACCTCAATCCGGAGTCGTGGCCGGGCGGCGCACGGGTAGCGGTCCTCCTCTCCTTCGACGTCGACAACGAGACGATCCAAGGGCTTCGCTCGGGAACGTTCAGCATCGGTCCCCTGTCGCAAGGCGAATACGGATCGCGCGTCGCGCTACCCCGTATCGTTCGCCTCCTCGACGGTGAGAACATCCCGGCCACGTTCTTCTTCCCGGCTTGGAGTCTCAAGCTCGCCCCGGAACAGGCCGACGTGATCAACGCCTCGGGCATGCACGAGATCGGGGTGCACGGATGGATCCACGAGTCGAACGCTTCGCTCGACGGCGCGACGGAGGAGCGCCTGCTCCGCCAGGCCCTCGACGCCATCGAGGAGATCACCGGCGAGCGGCCGGTCGGCTACCGGGCGCCGTCGTGGAACCACAGCCCCAACACCCTCCGGATCGTTCGTGAGCTGGGCTTCCTGTACGAGAGCTCGCTCATGGCCGACGACCGTCCGTACGAGCTCCTGCAGGATGGCGAACCGACCGGGGTCGTGGAGCTTCCGGTCGAGTGGATCCTGGACGACGCACCGCTCTTCAACCCGCGTGGCAACAGCTACATGAATCCGCGTGACGTCATGCAGGTGTGGATCGACGAGTTCGATAAGGCGTGGGAAGAGGGCACGATGTTCTTGCTCACCATGCACCCGCACGTGAGCGGCCACCGCTCACGCATCGTCGCCCTGGAGGGGCTGATCGACCACATCCAGGCGAAGGGAGATGTCTGGTTCGCGACGCACGAGGACGCAGCGCGTTATGTGAGGGAGCAGGCGGGCATGGACTGAGCGGGCGACGCGCTTCAGCCGACAGTCACATTCGAGGAGATCCGACCATGAACCCAGCCGAGCCCTCTACCCTCCCCCCAGCCGAGGAGCCGGCCAGCGGTGTGCCGCGCATGGTCCCGGGCCACAAGTGGATCCGAGCCCTCGTCGACGGACAGGTCGTCGTCGACGCACGCGCGTTCACCTTCGTCTGGGAGATCCCGTACTGGCCCACCTGGTTCTTCCGGCCCGAGGACCTCAAGGGCGAGCTTCGAGAGTCCAGCGATGCACCGCGCCAAAGCAGCGACCTCGACGGCGCGCAACGGTATGACTTCCATGCCGCGGGGAAGGTGCTCACCGGAGCCGGCAAGCGTTATCCCGACTCGCCGTCCGAGGAACTCAGGGAACTGGTGACGATCGACTTCAAGGCCGTCGATCGGTGGTTCGAAGAGGACGTAGAAGTCTTCGTGCATCCCCGTAGTCCGTTCACCCGAGTCGACGCCCTCGCATCGTCACGCCACGTCGTGATCAGCATCGATGGTGTCGTCCTTGCCGACTCTCACAAACCTACACTGCTCTTCGAGACCGGAGCGCCGACGCGCCAGTACCTGCCCATGACCGACGTCAAGCTGGACCTCCTCGAGCCGAGCACCACCCGGTCGTCTTGTCCCTACAAGGGCGACGCGACGTACTGGTCGGCGTCGATCAACGGCCGCGTCGAGCGCGACATCGCGTGGAGCTACCGGACCCCGATGCCGGAGGCGACATCGATCGCGGGTCTGGTCTGCTTCTACGACGAGAAACTCGACGTGGATGTCGACGGCGTCCGCCAACCACGACCCGACACCCACTTCGCTTGATCGGACCTCGTTGCTGTTTGACCTCGCGCTGTTCTTCAGCCTCCCGCTCGCCGAATCGAGCGTCTTGTTACGTAGTTCTAGATTTCTTCTGCAGCTTGAACGCCACCGAATAGGGGCGGGTCCGGCAGTTCCTCAGCTGTTTTTCCGTCTCGGCAAGATGCTATCGGTCTTCGGTGATTCTGGGCTTCTCGAAATCCACCACGTCGAAGCCTGCCGCTGTGAATGCCTTCCAGTAATCTGACAGCGGGCGGTGAAACCAAATGAAATCCGACTTGAAATGCCCCCACGGCGGGTCCGTGCATTTCTCGACCTCGAAGTATGGAAAGTCCCAGTGATAACGGATTTCTGCGCGGTCAAGAATCCACGAGTACGACGGGGATGAACTTCTTTTCCCTCGTACGTATACTCGTGGTATAGAGTGCGACGGTAGCTTTAGTAGTGGTATCGGCACTGGAGGAAGTCGATCCGATCGTTGCGCACCAAATAGACGAGTCGGTGCTCCTGAGTGATCCTGCGCGACCACACATTCGCGCCGAAGTGCCTGATCGGCTCGGGTTTTCCAATTCCCTTGAAGGGGTCTCGGGTGACCGCCTCCACCAAGTCCATGACCTTGAGGGCGACGCGCCGATTGGTGTCGATCCAGAAACGCAGATCTTCCCTGAACTCATCCTGGAAGAAGGCGGCCCGGCTCGAAGGGGAGTCCCTACTCGAGGCCAAGCCGCGATCTCAAGGACCCGACGGTTTCTGGGGTGCCGCTATTCTCAAGAGCTCGCTGGAGGGCCTGAAGTAGGCGCTTCGCGTTCTTAGGAGAGCGGAGCAGGTGCGCGGATTCTTCAAGACTGCGGAGTTCGTCCGCAGGAATCAGCGCCATGTCCTCATGACCCCGCCTCCGGATGATGATCGGCTCCTGCCGCTCTTCGGCCTCACGGAGGATCTTTGCGAGGTTCTGGCGCGCGTAGCTGTAGGTGACGTGTTCTGACATGAAGTGCCCCCTATAAGTTGTACAACAATACTGTACAACATTGTGAGGGTCAACAATGTCGCTTCACCTCGGGGGGGGAGCTCCGGTGATCGTCCGCGTTTCAGTAAACCAGGCGCGTTTCAGGATACTGCGCGTACCATCCGAACCAGAACGCACGGTGCGAAGGTAGCCGTCGTAGGGATGTCTGATCGGGGCTGGTGAGGGCCGCTTCAGTCAGCGTCCAACGCTCGCCTCTGTCGTCCCGGACTTCGTCTTGACCGTCCCAGCGGGAAAACCGCCGGCCACGCGTTTCGTACACGCGGCTCGCACCGCTCTGGTCGGTCAACACGACGAAATCAACGGCGCCGAGCGAATCGTGATACACGGTCCGGTCTGCGAGGAATTCGACTGATATGGCCAGCTGCTCCATCGGAACTTCGGCAAGCCGCAGCGCGAGAACCTCGTCCTTGTTCTTGAGGCGCGTGTCCAGTTCGGGCACGGAGAACATGAGCTCGTCGGTACTGAAGTAGTCGCGGTACGCCACCCCCTCGCGATAGTCACGATTATACCCGGTATCGATCGAAAGCACTTTCGTGCGTGGATGGCGACGCCGCCACTCCCCCCATGTCGTGGTGACGACGAAGAGAGGCTCCAACTCGATGTCGCGCTCCGCGAGAGGGCCCACGACCGGGTCGCCGGACAGCGTGGACCAAAGCGACCGAGTGGCATGGTCGTACATCAATTTGTTGGAGCGGTAGAGGAATCCGCTGGTGCCGAGCTCGTGGTGTTCCCCGTCAATCGTCGATCGGTAGAGGATCATCGAGCCGCAGAGGGTGCAGTACACGCCCGTGAAGTGCTCGCCACCGATGGTGTCCTTGACCATCTCGTGCCAGGCCATGATGCGCTTGGGGTATGCACGTTCCTCCCCGTTGATCGCGATGCCGAACACGATGTTGTCGTCGTCCAGGTACCGGGCCCGACGCGCGTTGGTGAGAGCAGGCAGGTCGAGCGGCGGAATCCCGTCGCGCACCACGCCTCCCCACCGGATTTCGTCGAGACGGATGTTCGCCGCGAGGCCGTCGTCGAAGTAGTCGCGGAAGCTCGGGTCGATAGTCGCGTACAGCTGCGCCTTGAACATCGAGTAGTCGGGATGTGTACCGGGATTTGTTGCCCAAATCCAATCCCACCACCGATCCAGGTCCTGCCCGAAGGACTGTCCGGTGCCGCTCTCGAGTAATGCCAAGAGGCGAGGCCGATCGCGCCTCTGGGCGAAGCGCTGGAGCTCGACGAGCATGGCGGCATGGGAATCGTCCCACCCGTCGAGAATTGCTCGCTCCGCGACCGCCGTTTGCTCGGGATCCGCGCCAAGGAGGTCGAAGAACGCCTGGATATCCGTCCCCTGTCCTCGAAGGGAGGCGGGTATCAGGAGTAGGAGCAGAAGTAAGTGGGAGAGCGGATCTGGCTGTCATGGTTTGACCCCTATGCCAACTTTCGACCCCTCATGCCAACTACCGAGTCATGCCGGCTACCGAGCATTCACCAGGAACTGTGCAAACGTTCTCTGGAGCGTCAAACGTCCGAGAGGTGCGTCAGCTGCCCGGTGCTGTCTCCGAGCCGCTCCGTTTCCACGCCGACCTTGTCGAGCATGGTCAGTTGCAGATTGGTCAGCGGCGTGTCTTCCGTGACACGGATATGCCGGCCGCCCTGCAGCCGCCCCCCCGCCCCGCCCGCGAGCAGGATCGGCAGATTGGTGTGCAGATGCTGGTTACCGTCGCTGATGCCGCACCCGTAGAGCGCCAGCACGTTGTCCAGCAGCGTACCGTCTCCGTCGGGCGTGGACCGCAACCGGTCGAGGAAATAGGCGAACTGCTCGATGTGATGCACGTTCACCCGGGCCAGTTTCTCCATCTGACCAGGTCTGTTCCCGTGGTGCGACAGCCCATGATGCGGGTCGGGGATGCCCAGCTCCGGGTAGGTCCGAGGGCTGACCTCCCGCGACATCATGAAGGTGATCACCCGCGTCATGTCGGTCTGGAACGCCAGCACCTGGAGATCGAACATGAGCCGCGCGTGTTCCGCGAAGGTGTCAGGGATACCGCCGGCGGGCCGCACCAGCTCCGGCAGCTCGACGTCGCTCTGTGCCTCCGCCAGCTGGATCCGCCGCTCGATGTCGCGGATGGCGTCGAGATACTGGGTGATCTTGTCGCGGTCGGAGGGCCCCAGCGCGTTCCGGAAGCTGCCGATCTCGCGCAACACCGAATCGAGAATGCTGCGGTCCTCGCGGAGACGTGTCTCGCGGGCTGCCTGGCTGGTGTCGTCGGCGTCGCCGAAGAGCCGCTCGAACACCGCACGGGGCTGATTCTCCATGGGCAACGGCGTGGTCGGATTACGCCACGACAGTGTGTTCGCGTAGGCGCAGCTCCACCCGGCCTCGCAGGCGCCGATCAACTCGTTCGGGTCGAGGCAGAGTTCGAGTGACGAGAGCTGCGTCTCCTGACCGATCTGCTGAGCCGCGATCTGGTCGAGCGACGTGCCGCCGCGGATGTCCGGTCCTTCGGTCTTCTTGGGGTGCACGCCGGTCAGGAACGCGGCGGCCGCTCGTACGTGGTCGCCCGTGCCCTCGCCGGGCAGTGGGAACATCGGCTGGCTGGCCAGCCCGCTGATCACGGTGAGTTGGTCCTGGAAGGGCTGCAGCGGCGCCAGCGTCGACGGCAACTCGAACCCCGCACCGGTCGTGGTCGGGGTCCATTTGTCCATGATCACGCCGTTGGGCACGTAGCCGATGAACAGCCGGGCTACTGGCTCGGCCGGGGCACTCTGCATCGCCGGCACCATACTGTCCAGCAGCGGCAGGGCCACACTCGCGCCCACACCTTTCAGAAACGTCCGCCGGGGCAACGCCTTCTTGGTGATCATCATGGTGCGGAGCTCCTCATCTGGAACGGCACGCTGAGCGCGATCCCCGTGATCAGCGCTGACCAACTATAGTCATCCACTGCCGCCTCGCCCACTATCCGTCGGATCGCCGGGGCGTCGTAATACTCTACACCGCGACCGAGCCCGTAGGTCATCAACTTCTCGGTCACGGTGGTGACGAAGTTCTCCGGCCGCTTCAACAGCGCGGTTCGCAGCGAGACCGGCCCGTCCACGGGGGTCCCGTCGGCGAGCACGCCCGACGCGTCGATCGGCGTACCGGCCTCGTTCGTGGTGCGCCAGCGTCCGATGCCGTCGAAGTTCTCGAGCGCAAAACCGAGCGGATCCATGACACGGTGACAGCTCGCGCATACCGGGTCGGCCCGGTGGGCCTCCATCCGCTCTCGAACCGACAGGATCGGCCCGTCGTCCTCGGCTTCTTCCGTGAGCTCCGGCACGTCGGGCGGCGGTGGGGGCGGGGGTGTACCCAGAATGTTCTCCAGCAGCCACTTGCCACGAAGCACGGGCGACGTGCGATGTGCGTACGAGGTCACCGTCAGCAGACTTCCCTTCCCGAGCAACCCACGCCGCTGGTCGAACTCGCCGCTCAGCGTGATGCGGCGGAAGTGATTCCCGAGGATGTTCGGGATGCCATAGTGCTCAGCGAGTCGTTGATTGACGAAGGTCTGGTCCGAGGTCATCAGCTCGAGCACACTGTGGTCCTCGCGTATCTGGCTCTCGAGAAACAGCTCCATCTCCCGCGTCATCGCCTCGCGCAGGTTCCCGTCGAAATCGGGGTAGGCGTACGGATCGGGCGAGACCAGCGCCATGTTCCGCAGGTAGAGCCACTGTCCACCGAAGTTGTCGACGAGCGCTCGGGCGCGGGGGTCGGCCAGCATACGCGCGACCTGCCGCTCCAGCACGCCGGGGCGACGTAACTCGCCCCGCTCGGCCAGATCGAGCAACTCTCCGTCGGGGATGCTGCTCCAGAGGAAGAACGAGAGCCGTGAGGCCAACTCCAGGTCACTGATGACGTAGGGGGTGCCCGGAGCCAACCCGGCGGGGTCACTTTCGCGGCGGAACAGGAAGTCCGGGCTCACGAGCACCCGTCGCAACGCCATCTCGATGCCGGCGTCGAAGTCCCCGGTGGCTCGACCTGCGTCGAAGAACTCGAGCAACATCTCCAGATCGGCCTCAGTTACCGGTCGGCGGAAAGCGTGGCGGCCGACACGGCCGAGAATCTCGCTCGCGCAGGCCACTTCCTCGGGACCGGACGCGACGGCGTTCGCGGGCGGGCGGCAAGTGAAGATCGCGCGCCGGCTCGGGGTGTCGCCGCGACCCGTGGCGTTGTACGGCCCAGACAGCTCGATACGCCCAACCCCGGGGTCGGCGGTCTGGTCCCCGGCGAACTCGTAGCTCGTGATGGCGTAGTGGGGCCGTTGCATCCCCTCGAGTACCGCCGCCCGGCCGACGAAACTCACTCCTAGAATGTGCGGACCGGCGGTCGCCGTGAAGCGGACCTCCTGTCCGTCATCGGGCACGTTTCGGTAGTCCCGTCGAGGGGAACGACCGTTCTCATCCGGCGGCAACGGGCCGCCCACCGCAAGCTCTGCGACCAGTACACCGTCGAGCCGGACTTCTACCTGATGACGCTCGGCCAACCCGCGCACACGTCCGTCGTAGGTGCGCGAAAAGTAGATCTTGACGACGTACTCGGCGTCGAGCGGAAACGTATGCCGTGCGGCCAGTCCACCGCGCGACCCGAACGGAAGATCGTCGCTGACCCGTGCGTTCTGGTGTAAGTACTTGTTGACCTCGAAGATCTCGGTGGTCGGCACAAGCGTGGGGTCGCCAACCGCCAGACGACTGATCTTCCGAGCGGCCGAGAGATAGCGCTCCGTCAGCATCGGCGAGACCGAGAGCACATCGGCGATGTTGTCGAAACCGTAGCCGGAATCGTCAGCCGGCAGCAGTACACGGCCGTCGACCTCGAGCGCAAAAAGGTCGCGGATGGCGTTGGTGTACTCGGCCCGGTTGAGCCGGTGGACCGCCGGACGCCGGCCCGGATTGGGCGCGGCCGCAGCGGCCGCGTCGAGCGCCGTCTCGACCCGGGTGGCAACGGCCTCGTACTCCGTCTCGGATGGACGCTGGCGGCCGGGGGGCGGCATCGCGCGCGTGCGCAGTTTGCGCACGACCTTCTCCCAGACCTCGGTCTCATCCGCGTTCACAGCCAGGCGAGAGAGATCGACATGCTCAAGCGACAGTCCGCCCGTGACCCGAAGGTCGTTGTGGCAGGTCACGCAGTAGTCACTGAACACCGCACGCTCGAGGGGAACCTGGGCGGCCGCGGTCTGGGCGAGCGCGCTCCCGCCGCTGGTCGCCGCGACGGCGAAACCCACCAGAAACATTCCGCGCTTAGCTGTCATGCTGGTCTACCAAAGTCACCCGACAAGTCACCTGATCGTTACGCTCGAGTCATCTCATCGTTACGCCCTCGGCCCAACGAGATTGTCCCGGGACGGAAGACCTCGCATTATCGGGATGGCCTATTGCAGAAGTCAAGCCGACTCAACCGCCTCCGTCCCCCGGGCCGAAGGCTGTTGAAGGGAGCACCGCAGGTCGCGACGGCCTTCAGAGGCGGGTTGATCATGTCGAACTGGTGCAAATTGTTTGCCATCGTGGTTGCGATCACCGTGTTGCCGCCCGCCGTCGAGCCAACAGCAGCCCAGACCGTGACCGACGGGCAGGCATCGATCAACGGGCCGGCATTGATCAACGGGCCGGCGCTGATCTCCGCGGCCCGGCGCGCGGACGGCGCCGCTGTTCGCGCCCTGCTCGCCGAAGGCGCCGACGTCGACACCCGGTATGGCGACGGAACGACGGCGCTGCACTGGGCGGTGCACCTGGACGCCGGCGACCTGGTCACCCTGTTGATCGCATCAGGTGCCGATGTGAACGCCGGCGACGACCACGGCGTCACCGCGTTGTCGCTGGCCACTCTGAATGGTAGTGCGGCCCTCGTCCAGATCCTGCTCGAGGCCGAAGCGGATCCGAACGCCGCACGCACGAGTGGCGAGACCGTGTTGATGACGGCTGCCCGAGTCGGCGACGTGGACGTCGTGCGCTTGCTCCTGGCGGCGGGAGCCGACCCTGATGCCACCGAAGCGTTGCTCGGGCAGACCGCTCTGATGTTGGCGATCGTGGAGAACCACACTCCGATCGTGCGCGTATTACTCGAGGGCGGCGCGGGCGTCTCGACGCGTACCAACAATCGATTCACGCCGCTGCTCTTCGCCGCGCAACAGGGTAACATCGACGCGGCCCAGCTCCTTCTCTCGGCTGGCGCCGACGTCAACGAGTCGGCCCCGGACGGGATCGGCGGCAACACGAACGCCCGAACGCGTTTCGTACGCGACACGGAGGCCCACGTGTTGCTGGTGGCGATCGACAGCAGGCACGCCGACATGGCGCTGTTTCTGCTGGACGGCGGTGCCGACCCCAACCACGCCGGCGCGGGACGCACCCCGCTTCACTCGGCCGTGCAACAGAGGATGCCAGAGGTGGTCTCGGCGCTGCTCCAACGGGGGGCCGACCCGAACGCGCTGCTCGAGCGAGCGCTCCCCTTCGTTTCGCGCCGCATCACCCAGGACAACGGGCTGACGCCGTCCGTCATCGGCGCGACACCCTTCTTCCTGGCTGCCTCTTTCGGAGACCTCGAGAGCATGCGACTCCTGGTGGACGGAGGCGCCGACCCGACCCTGACGACCGACGACGGCACCACCGCTCTGATGGTGGCCGCGGGAGCCGACTACGTCGAAGGCCAGGACAAGTACGGGCGTCGTTGGTTCACCGATAATCTGCCGCTCGAGCTATCGGCCCTCCGGGCGGTCGAGTACATCCTGGACCTCGGACGAATCGACATCAACGCTGTCAACGACGACCACCAGACCACGCTACACGGCGCCGTGTATCTCGGTGGAACGCTCCTCGTCCCGTTCCTGCTGGAACGGGGTGCCGACATCGACGCCATCAACGACCGGGGCCAGACCGCCTGGATGATCGCCGCCGAAGGCGAATATCGCGCCGGCTCCTTTTACACGCACAAAGAAACGGGTGATGTCCTGGAGGAGCTGGGGGCGGACACTACTTTGGGTGAAGACCTCGGCCGAGATTTCCGGAGGATCCTGAACGCTCGTCAGTGACGCCCTTTTAGTGACGCCCTCTTGAAGAGACGCCCCATGAAAAAAAGTGGATTTCGCGCGGTGGCGGCAGCGGTCGTTTCCGGCGCAATCGCGTTGGGCTGCGAACCCGAGTTCCAGCCGGCCAACCCGGAGGTGCTGATCCCGCTCCCGGGCCATGTGGTGACGGCGGCCGAGTACGAGGGCTGGAAGACGGAGTTGTCGAACTGGGGACGGTGGGGCGAGGCGGACGAGCTCGGAGCGCTGAACTTGATCACGCCCGAGAAGCGCAAGCAGGCCGCCGCCTTGGTGCGGGAAGGCGTTTCGGTCTCCCTCTCGCGTGACGCCGACCTCGAGGAGCGGGCGAACGGCGCTCCAGGCCCGTACCAGCGGATCATGACGCAGGTCGGCGCGACAGGGGCGGGAGATCGCCTGAACATAAACTTCCACGGCGGTGTGGTGACGCACATGGACGCGTTCGCTCACCGGTTCTTCGACGGCCAGATGTGGAACGGCTTCTCCTACGAGGAGATCACCCGAGAGGAGGGAGCCGCCAAGAACTCCATCTACAACGTGAGGAACGGGATCTTCACGCGTGGCGTCCTGATGGACATCCCCCGGCTCAAAGGCGTGGAATACTTGGAGCCCGGCACGCGCATCTACCCCGAGGACCTGGAGGCCTGGGAAGAGCAGGCGGGCGTCAGGGTGTCGGCCGGCGACGCGCTCTTCATCTACACTGGGCGCTGGAAGCGAATCGACGCGCTCGGCCCGCTGGCACCGGGCACGGGGGGAGAGCCGGGGCCCGATCCCACGATCATCCCTTGGCTGAAGCAACGCGACGTTGCGATTCTGGCCGGGGAATTCGCGCAGGACGCCGCTCGCCAGGAAGGCTTGCCGGGCCTCGCGGTCCACGACTTCGCTCTGATCGTGCTCGGGATCCACCTGTTCGACAACACCCGCATGGATGCCGTAGCGGAAGTCGCGGCGGAGCTCGGTAGGTGGGAGTTCCTGCTGACGGCGGCTCCACTGGCGGTCCCGGGAGGCACGGGCTCGCCGCTCAATCCGATCGCGACGTTCTGAGACGGGGTCGATCTTGTGATCACCGCCTCCGACGTCTCAAGGTCCGACGTCTCAAGGTCCGACCTCTCAAGGAGGACATCATGGGAAGGCACGCCACGCCACGTAGACTGAGCGGTACCCTGCTCCCTACCGTCGCGCTTGAAGCCCGGTATGCAGCCCGGTATGTAGCCGCGTTTGCAGCCGGTTGGGGTCTTTTCGGAACCGGTCTCCAGGCACAGGATCGCAACGTCCTCTTGGACGCCTACGGCGAGGTGCGCGACGAGTCCTTCGATTACATGCGCATGCCCTTGTCCGCCTCCGATCGAATCTATGCGGACATCGACGGCCATCACATCAAGGAACTGATGAACGAGGTCGTCGGGTTCTCCAGGCGAAGCCGGGACGACGGCAACAAGTACTGGGGTCGGATGTCGGGCACCGAGTACGAGGCGATGACGGCCGACTGGGTCGAAGCGAGGTTCCGGGCCCTCGGGCTCGAAGAGATCCATAGGATCGAGTCCCCGCTCGGGCCGCAGTGGATGCCCCGGGACTGGACGCTGACGGCCAGGGGCGGCGGCGAGATGTTGAGCTTCCCGAGTGCCTACCCCGCGCCGCCTCAGGCCGTATGGTCTTCGGGTCGCGCCTCGAACCAGAACCGGCCGGTACCGCCGTCCACGCTGCCCCGCCCGCTGGATGTCGAGGCGGTGTGGGTCGGGCTCGGGACGCAAGCCGATTTCGCCGGTCGTGAGGTCCGCGGGAAGGCCGTGGTCTTCCAGGCGATGTTGGCCCCCGGCCAGATGGGGAACTCGAGCACCTGGGAACGGGTCGCGGTGCGGGCGCAAGACGCTGGTGCCGCAATGACGATCGGCATATGGGGATACGCCGAGAACATGAGCGTCATACAGAGCTCAGAGGCCCAACAGACGCCCGGATTCTGGGTCGGGTTCGAGGACGGCAGGCGCCTGAGGGACTTGATCGGCGGCGGACCGGTGAGGATCTCCGCGAGCCTCGACGTGGACTGGGTCGAGGGGCTCACCAGCCCGAGCCAGTACGGCATGTTACCTGGCACGACGGACGAGACGATCATCATCACGGCGCACATGGACGGCTGGTTCGACGCGGCCTTGGACAATGCGTCAGGCACGGCGGTGATGATCGCGCTGGCCGAGCACTTCTCGCAGGTTCCCCGCGAACAGCGCCGCAGGAACATGATCTTCGTCGGGACCGCGGGCCATCACGTGGGGTCGCCCAACTCCCCCTACATGCGTGACCAGGGGTTGCTCGAGAACACCGCGCTCCTGATCAACGCCGAGCACATCGCGCCGGTCCAATTCCTGGGATACGGGAGGGAGCTCCGCAGGACGGCGGGCATCTCGCCGCGCCGCTGGTGGGTGCACGGGAGCGACCAGCTCCTCGACATCACGCTCGATGCGTACCGCACCTTCGGCGTGAGCCTCGTGGGGCCGATGCACCCGAGCGCGTCGGGAGAGATCGGGCAGATCGACCGGGAAGCTCCGTCGATCCAGCTCATCCGCTCGCCGGAGCACAAACACACGGACCTGGACATCGCGGCCCTGGTCCCATCGGTCGGACTCGAGGCCGTCGCCCGCGCGTTCGCGAAAATCATCGACGGGGTCAACACGCTTGATCTGGCCGAGCTCCAGCGATCTGCCCCGACCGCGTCGAACTAACTCTCGATCGGACTCTCCGGGTTGTTGCCGTACTCTCCCCACGAGCCGTCGTAGTTGCGCAGTACGGCACCACCATCCCCACGACGAGAAACGCATTGGGAGCTAGACGGACTCCGAGGCCTGAAAAGGGATCATCTTGCGCTGATACATACCATACCGTATTGTACTTATATGAGCTAGGCGTATCTTAACTTTCATGACTCGGGGGCCCTGACGAGGCAGAGCAATGGACGCGAAGATCCTGACATGCGTGGCGCTCTTGACTGGTGCCTCCTCCCTCACGGCACAGCTCCCGTCCCCGGCGGACTCGGCTGGGATTCTCCTGAGCACGGCCGAGTCCTTCGAGTCCGGCGGCCAGTCGGAAGTCGCGGAGGCACTCTACCGGTTCATCGCCGAGCACTTCGACGCGACTCCGGCTTCGGTTCAGGCTCGCCAACGATTCTCGGAACTGAGCAGACTGGCCGGCGAGCGCACTGGACGCATCGGTCTCCGTATATGGTCCTCGATGTACGGCGCCTGGCTCGGGGTCGCCATAC
>JADFSR010000059.1 GCA_022560615.1 Gemmatimonadota bacterium | reverse complement strand
AGAAGGCAAAGTCCAAGCCGACAACGAGTTCAGGGTCGCGCTCGGCTTCCGCGATGAGCTCGTCGACGATTTCCTCGCGCGATCGTCCACACTCCAGCCGCACGAGTCGGCCCTCGCGGACCTCGGCCAACCAGATCTTGGAGCGCGCGCCTTGCTTGGCGCCGGACCAGTCGATGGCGATGTGTCTCATGCGCGTGAGGGGTCCCATCGAGCTATCCCCGAGTCCCGGGGCGGAGGACATGCTTCCTGACCCAGCGCCTCGGCGTTACGCAGCTCACTGAAAACATTGTCCAATTATATCTAATATGGTATAGTCAGGGTGCCCGACCGAAACCTCAAGTCGGTCCATTGGATTGCCTCGTCGTTGCGTGACCTACGGTTGTTCCCGCCGGATGTTCAGCGAGCAGTGGGCTTTTCCCTATTTCGGGCTCAGAAAGGAAAGAGGACGCCGGCACCAAACCGCTGAAAGGAGTTGTGACTGGCGCGGGGGTTCTGGAGATCGTCGCAAATCACGACTTTGACACGTACCGCCTGGTCTACACGGTTCGGTTCGCGACGCGAATCTACCTGCTGCATTCGTTTCGGAAGAAGTCGAAGAAGGGCATCGCCACCCCTAAGCAGGAGATCGAGTTGATTCGGCGCCGGTACGAGGTGGCGCGAGCGCATTACGAGCATCACAAGGAGGACCATTGATGTCCGCGATAGACGACGAGTCCGTGATCGAGAGTAGCGGAAACGTCTTCGCGGATCTCGGTTTCCCGGATGCCGAGGAGCTTCTCGTAAAGGCGCGGCTGGCCAGCGCCATCTCGGACATCATCAAGGGGCGGCATCTGACTCAGAAGGCCGCTGCGGAGGTCCTGGGTACGACCCAACCGAAGGTATCGAACCTCATCAACGGCAAGCTCGAAGGATTCTCGCTCGAGCGACTGGCTCGCTTCCTGAACAGCCTTGATCGGGATGTGGAGATCATCGTCAGGAAGCGGCCGCGGTCGAGGAAGAGATCTCGAATCGTCGTGACCGTGACGTGAGGGCCCTGCCTGGGTGGCACGGTGGTGTAGGGCCTCGCCCCAGCGAGTGCGCCGCCTCGAGCCAAGTTTCGCTCGGCCCACTTCGCCCGATGCTCTTCCGCGGCGAGCCGATCCTCCTTTTCGCTCATTACACGTCGCATGCGCCAGCACGAAGTTGTGCCCCAGGTCCAGCGGATAGCGCCGCCAGGCGATGAAATGGTCCACATGGGGTCCACCTCGGATGCCTTTCTCACAGGGACCTCAAGCGTCTCGGTCAGTAGAACCGGACTCGAGTGCTGGAAGAGGCGTCGATGATAAGGCTCGATGACGGTGGCTCTTCAAATTGGGGGGAGTGTATTATTCTCACGATCCTGAGAGTACGGAGATCATGAGAGAATTCACCGCGGTAGTAGAGAAAGACGCCGAGACGGGGCTCTTGGTCGGCTACGTCCCCGGCTTTCTTGGAGCCCACAGCCAGGGCGAGACGCGTGAGGAACTCACTGCGAATCTCCAGGAAGTCATTTCCATGCTTCTCGAAGACGGCGAGCCTCAGCTCGAGGCGGAGTTCGTGGGGATCCAAACGATCTCGGCCTAGTACATGCCCCGCCTCCCGGTTCTCAAGCCCCGTGAGGTCATCTCAATCCTTCCCATCGCGACATTGGAACCTGAAGTGGCGTCTCGATATATTTGTCGAGAGGCACTTCAGATCCGGAATTCGAAATGTCCCAGACGACTCAAGCTCTAGAATCGGCCGCTCTTCTCCTTCCTCCAGAGGAGCGCGCGCGACTAGCGGAGCGTCTCCTCGCCAGCCTCGACATCGACCCGGAGATTGAAGCAGCCTGGGCCGTTGAGGTGGAGAAGCGGCTCGCGGATTGGGATGCGGGTTTGGTTGAGGGGGTTCCTTGGGACGAGGTTCGTAGGCAGATGCAGGCGGTGCTGAAGGAGCGGTGAAGGTCACAGTCCTCACCCCAGCTCTTCGAGAGATCATCGCCGCACTGGAGTACTACGAAGAGCAGGCCAGTGGACTCGCGAGTTCTCTCGATTCGGATCTCACCCGCTCGCTGGACTTCATCAAGGCGAGTCCCAACCTCGGATCGCCGTTCCAGAGCGGTACACGAAGGGTCCTCCTCCATCGTTTTCCGTACATCGTCGTGTACAAGGAACTCGAGGATGAGATTCTCGTGGTCGCCTTCGCGCACCACAAACAGCGCCCCGGGTATTGGCAAGACCGTATCTGACACTCCGACCGAGGGAGGTCAGTTAACGTCTGACTCAAACTCTCGCCTCGGGCGGATTCTTTCGCGCTTCGCGCTCCGGCTGATGGGGCTTACGCTAGACAACCGCTCGGCCGTGGCGAACGCACGGCCGCGGACCGACCACCGGCTCACGTCACGTAACGCCGCTCTCCCGCTCGGGCCCTTAGAGAGAGAGCCTTCGCGCTGAAGGTGCGCGGCTTATCCATGTGGTACGGGCCCGGCCCCTCGGGACGATCCGTTGAGGTCTATCAACCTCCGCTCCGCGTCGTGAGCGGTTTGTCCGTTGCGCGTCGACCGGCGGAGCGCGAGGCAGTCAACGACCACGGGGTGGGGTGGCGTGGGTCGGGGGCTACGTAGACCCAATCCGAGTTAGAGCATACCCTTGCGTGTGATCCCGTACGGGCCACGAAGCGGTCAGTCCGTTGGCCCGCCGACCGCCCAAGATCCCCCACCCTGACCTGACCCACATGCACCCCATCCACCGCCGCTACCACGCCGAGGACCTCGTTCGTCTTCGTCGTGCCGGCGAGCGGCGGCGTTATGCGGCTCCGCAGCGCCAGGGTCGCATCGACGCCAATCCGCACCAGATCGACGCGGTGATGTTCGCGCTTCGGCGTATCCCGGATGGCGGCTGCATCCTGGCCGACGAGGTGGGGCTCGGCAAGACGATCGAGGCGGGGCTAGTGATCGTCGGTGGAAGACATTGCGGAAGGTCTTGTCCGAGTCAGCCGACGCGACCATCCGATTCGACGAGCCGCTGAGCTTACTCCGTCATCTCGGGTTCCCGGGAGTGAATTCGTGGGAGCCGTCATATCTTCAAGCTGCCAGGACTGAGGGGACGAATCGTTCTTTCCGGGTCACGGCCAAAGGCTAGGCCGTACCAGGTTCGAGAAATCAGGGATCTGATCAGGGCGAAAGTTGTGGCTCCGGTCCAGCGGATACCGCCGCCAGGCAATGCAGTGGTCCACGTGGGGGTCGCCGCGGATGACCCGCTTGCAGTAGAAGCACCGGCCCCGCAGTTAGATCCTCGAGTACAGGCCGGAACCGATCTAGCCTCCCCCGCGGCGCCCTGAAGAGGAAGGCCCTCAGGTCCGACTCGGAGCCGAGCGCCCCGGGGTTGTGGCGGCGCACGTGATGCAGCCACGCGCCCTCGACCCTTGTCCGAGAAACCGGCGCTCAGCTTACCAAACCAGAGCCCGGTTTACGTCGAATTCGCAGCCCAGATGGTGAGCAGTAACTCAGCGTCGTCGATAACGCGGTACTCGGGGAGGCGGCCGGAGATCTCCAGGCTCTCCGCCAGGATAATCGGAACCCCATCTCCTCGTTTTTCCATGAGGAAGCCCCGCCCCAACTCGCCGGTCGGGTCCTCCACCGGGCACTTCGCCAGAAGTGTCGTGAGCAACTCGTTGCGCGTCGACTGGCGTAGCGCGAGGCTGTCGACGGTCACGGTGTTCGGGAGTGGGCCGGGCGAGAAGAGTTCCAGACGATCGTCGAACAGGAAGAGCCGGATCTTCGACCCGTGGATCGAATAGTCGCGGTGGGCGACTGCGTTCACTACCGCCTCGAAGACCGCACGCGTGTCGAACTGAGGAACGTCGAGTCGCACGGGGTCCTTTCGGGCCGACACGGACATGTTCCTACGTACAAAGGCCAGCGCACCCCTGACCTGTTCGTCCAATGAGCCGACGATCTCCTGCGCATCCGCTTGATAGTTCGAGTCCTGGCGGATGCCGCGATACCGGACGGCCTGTATGAACGCACCGGGGAGCCAGCTCTCCGGGTCTCGCGAACACATCAGGATTCCGGCGACCGCGCAGCGCTCCTGTCCGGTATCGTCGCGAGTGAGCAGTCCGCGCTTGTGCAGGCGCTCGCTCGGCTCATCGGAGCCTTCCGCAAGAAAGCGCCGGTAAAGAGGCTCGTCGAGATCGGATAAGCCGCTGAGCGGCACAGCCTGCTCATCGAAGCGGATGAGCCGTGCTTGGCTGCGCTGCTGGAACAACCTCGCCAGCACGTCGGCGGGCATCTCGCGCTTCGAACTTCCCTGTCTGCGAAGGTAGCCACCGGGGCTCTGGTGGACAAAAAGGCTGCGGGGAACGTCGATCTTTATAACGGCCCGCGGCACGCCGGTGCTGTCAGGAAGCTCCATCCGGAATGCGCGGAATGCCACCGGCGGACGGATGCTGTCGTTGCAGATTTCGAACACGAACCGCTCGGTGACCTCCAGGTCGTCAACTGGGATACCGAGGACATCCTTTGTCTTGTCGTCCACACCCAGTACGAGCACGCCTGCGGCCGTGTTGGCGATCGCTGCGATCTCATCCGCCAAGTCGTCGCGTCCGGGAGCCGCGACTCGGTCTCCGCGAACCTGCACGGCCTTTAGCTCCAGGGACGTGTCCTCACCCAGGCGGATCTTGCTCAACAGCTCTTCGGGACTGTCAAACATGTCGCGCCTCCAACGCTATACGGCGGTAGCGCTGCTTGAATGCGTCGAGTCCCCCCTCCATGATTTCGCAGATGGTCTCACGGGTCTCTCGTTGCTGCAGGCTGGCGGCGCACGCCTGCTTCGTCTCGCCGGACGTGGGTCGGAGTGCGACGACCAACTCGGCATCTCCGTTGACCACGATATTGGCGTTGTGCGTGACCACGATCAGCTGTCTGAGCCGCTTCACAGCGCGAAGCTGCTTGACGATCAGACCGTAAATCAAGCGGTTGTCGAGGTCGTCTTCTGGTTGGTCGAGGACGAGCGGCTCTTCTCCGTAGGAGAGCAGGAACGCCAGCAACGCGGCGGTTTTTTCGCCGGGTGAGCCTTCCTGAATGGGCCGGAAGCCCTTCCCGGTGTCCCCTACGCTGTGCTCCACCTTGAGCCAGTCCTCGGGGAACCACATGTCCAGCCTGTCCAGCGCCTCAGGGGGCAGGCCGCGCACATGGTCCACAAAAGGCTTGCGGTAGTCCGGACTCACCGTGGTTCCGGCCACGATGGCTAGCATGTCGTTCTTTACGGCGTCGAGGGCGCCCTCGATGCGCGTCGCGTCGGGGCCGGCGGCACAAATGCGTCCGACCATGCCATGTCCACCCGTGTCCCCGAATTCCTTTTCGGAAACAGGACCTTCGCGCCGGAGCAGTCGCCGCAACTCCTCTTCCACGGTCTCCCTCGCCCCGTAGGGCAGGACCTCGATTTGCACGTATTGGTTGCTCTGCAAGACTCGCTCGACGAACGCCGTACGTTCCCTCGTCAGAGCGCGGCGAATATCGAGCAAGCGCGTGAGGCTATCGCTTGCCTCGCTCCGAATGAGCCCGACCTGTTCCCTTCGCGCGACCAGATCCTGGAGCCGCTGTTGGATGGTATGCCGGCGCTGCACCAACTCTCCGTAGGCTGAAGGGTCACCCGCCCCCTCCGTGGCGAGCTTCGCCTCGAGGTCTTGGTACGCGGCTAGCGCGCGATCGACCTCCTTCTCCCAGGCGGACTCCGTTTTGTCGTCATGCCAATCCGAGCGGATCTCGTCGGCCTTGGCGGCCAGGTCGGTCAACGCTTGGCGGATCTCCTCGAGATCCGTCCGCGCGCGCTCCGCACGCTCACCTAAGGATCGATCCGCATCCGCGTCCGTGTCGAGTGAAGGGGGATCCAGCGGGGAAGGGACCAGCCCGTCGGCGAGTGCGCGCAAGCGCTCACCGCTTTCGGCCCAACTCTCTTCCCATGTCTCCACCGCACGTTGCTGACGCCTGCGCATCTGATAGCTCTTGAGCACCTCTGCGTGGCCGGTGCTCTCATAGACGGCGAGCGTGCGTGTCACATCGTCGAGCTCTCCACGCAGTCGCGGCTCGTCGGCGAGTCCTGTTTCCATCTCCCTCGCCTTGGCGCGCAAGGACAGGAATCGAGCTTCCTCCTCCTGGCGTCGCTCGTTCCAGGCCTTGCGTTTCACCTCCGGTGCTTCGTCCACGATTCGGAGTAGCGCCAGCGGGTCTTTGGAGAGCTGGAAGATCTGCTTCTGGCTGTAGATACGCACCGGGAAGCGCTGAGCGACATCGCCCTCGGTAGGGACCCACGTTCCGTCACCCCGCTCTTCTTGAATGGGGTCAACGTCGCCGTTTGGGCTCCACTGGATTCGAAAGCGTGCGCCGTCCTTTCGGTAGGTGACCACGAAGGTCGTCTCGTCGGTCAGGAGACCCTCGTCCCCGCGTTTCTGCGACACCTCCGCGTACTTGGCGAGATCGTCCTTCAGCGCTGCGGGCACCTCGTCCTGCCGACGCATGGCTATGCGGAGGAACTCGATGAGCGTCGACTTTCCGGTACCGCGCCCACCGATGATGGCGTTGAGCCAGGGATTGAAGTCGAGGGTGAACGTTTCGCTCCTGCCCATGTGTTTGGCGTCACGAACCTCGATGGACTCGATTACCTTGCCCGCGTGGTCGTTCGGGTTCCCCTCCTGCGCGTCTGATCGCTTCACCGAAAGCGACCCGTCCAGTAGCGCGAGCCGGAGCCCATCGAGGGTCGGAGTCCCCATTTTTACCCACGTGAAATGACTGCCCGGGTATCTACTGGCAGGGCCGCCGGGTGGGTGGTGCGCGTCAGATCCCAAGACCTCGGTCCACCCTGGTTTCCGGTCGACGTAGCTCTGCGGCTTCGCTGCCGCTGGATCGACGACATCCATGGCGAAGATTGATCGACAGTCCATGACCTGCTGGAGCGTAGTGCCGGCGAGTTCCTCGAAGATGCCTCTTGTACGGTCGACATGGGCGGGGATGGCGAGGCCGTCTAGTCGCTCGATTTCATCGACGACTTCGACGAACGATTTCGAGGTAACGGCGTCGCTCTTTCCCTTGGCCCCGTGGAAGCCCACGCCCCCCAGCAGCGTGTCAATGTCCGAGGTTGCCTTAGCAGGATCGAAAATGGCCAGCAGGTGAACCCCGCCGTTTACGGATATCTCCACTCCCGGAAAAAGAACCAGCGTCCCATACCCTTCGGGCCGCTCGTCATCCAAGAGCTCGAGCTCGGACTTGAGCCGGTCGATCCACTCGCCGCTGTTGTGGTCAGTGACGGCGACGCAGTCGATGCCCGCGCGCATGTAGTCCAGCAGCCACTCCCGCGGAGACCGGGCCTGCAGGGTCGCTTGGTCGGTCCCTCTTCCGTAGTCGCCCAGAGAAGCGGGCGTGTGCGTATGGAAATCGACCTTCCACCACCGGGCACCGCCCCATTTCCAATCTTGTGCACTCACGCGTCACATTCCGGTTGCATGACTGGCACGCCAAAGTACGTAAAAAAGCAACTGCTCATCCTCCTAAGATGCCCCTGCCCACTGCGTGCCCTCAACGGGCTCTCCGTCTTGAAAGCGCCGCCAGTCTCGCGAGCGTGAAAGTGTCGTCGATACGCTCGCACGCAAGCGTGGGAGGCCACCCTTGGGAGAGCGCCAGACTGCCACGGCTCGACTTCGCGACCGGTCCGGTGAGCAATCTCGGGTAACTATTCGATCACCGGCGGCCGCCTCAGACCGTGTTGACGCTGGGGCTACGTAGACCGAATCCGAGTTAGAGCATACCCTTGCGTGTGATCCCGTACGGGGCACGAAGCGGTCAGCCCGTTGGCCCGCCGACCGCCCCAGATCTCCCCGCCCAACCTGACCCACATGCATCCCATCCACCGCCGCTACCACGCCGAGGACCTCGTTCGTCTTCGTCGTGCCGGCGAGCGGCGGCGTTATGCGGCTTCGCAGCGCCAGGGTCGCATCGACGCCAACCCGCACCAGATCGACGCGGTGATGTTCGCGCTTCGGCGTATCCCGGATGGCGGCTGCATCCTGGCCGACGAGGTGGGTCTCGGCAAGACGATCGAGGCGGGCCTGGTGATCGCCCAGATGCTGGCCGAGGGGGCTTCTCGGATCCTCATCGTCCTGCCTCGCACTCTGGTGGGACAGTGGCAGCAGGAGCTCTACGAGCTGTTCGGCATCGAGGCCCTGGAGGCTTCCGACGAAAGCGTCGACATCCACGCGGGCGGGGTGTTCCTAGCCGGCCGCGAGTACGCGGGCGGTGAGCGCGGCTTCGAGAGGCTCTCTGCCAGCGAGCCCTTCGATCTCTTCGTTGTCGACGAAGCCCACGAGGTCTTCGCCGGGATCTACCGTCGCTTCGCTCGCTCGGGGCTGTATCAGGAGGAAAGCAAGCACGCCCGCACGGCGCATCGTGTGAGCAAGCTGATCGGCGCCTCACCGGTGCTTCTGCTGACCGCGACCCCCATGCAGAACTCGCTGCTGGAGCTCTGGGGGCTCGTGCACTACATCGAGCGCGACCGGATGCTTCTCGGCAGCCTGCCCACCTTCAAGGATCTCTTCTGTGAGACCCCTGACGGCCGCACGCTCGCGGCGGGACAGGCTCACGAGCTTCGCCGACGCCTCGGTGGCGTCGTGCAGCGCACGCTGCGCCGTCAGGCACAGGAGTTCCTGGACAAGCCCTTCGTCGGGCGTCGGGCTCAGCTCTTCGAGTATTCGATGTCTACCGAAGAGCGGTCGCTCTACGACGACGTCACGGCCTACCTTCTGGAGCCGGACCTGTGCGCCTTCCGGGGCCGCTCACGGCAACTGCTTCTGATCGGCTTCCACCGCCTCATGGCCTCTTCGACCGCGGCGCTCGCCGCGAGCCTCGAACGGGTGGCGGGTCGGCTCGGCGTCCTCCTCAAAGGGGTCAGCGAGGACGCCCTGCCCGACACGGGTGGCGCGTTGATGGAGGACCTGGAGGACGACGACTCGGTCGAAGCTGGCAGCGAGGCCGCGCCGCCCTCGATCCAGCGGGTGCAAGCCGAGCTCGAGCGCGTGACGGACTTCGTTCGCCGGGCCAGGGCTCTGCCCCACGACAGCAAAGCGGAGGCGCTCATCGAGGTCGTCGAGGAGATCGGCGAGCGCGCCGACGGCAACGACAAGGTCGTGATCTTCACCGAGTCCTTGACGACCCAGAAGTACTTGGAGCGCCTTCTCATCGACAAAGTGGGACTCGCGCCGCAGGCCATTACGCTCTTTCGTGGCAACAACGATTCAGCCCGGGCGAGCGAAGCCCTCGCTCGCTGGAACGAAGAGGTCGGCGAGGCCCTGCCGCGCCATGCGAGGCCGAGTACGGCGGTCGCCGTGCGCCTGGCGCTCGTTCACGAGTTCAAGACGAGCTCGCGCGTGTTCATCTCCACCGAGGCCGGTGCCAAGGGCTTGAACCTCCAGTTCTGCGACACGCTCATCAACTACGACCTGCCCTGGAATCCCCAGCGTATCGAACAACGTATCGGGCGTTGTCATCGCTACGGCCAACGTCGAGACGTCACGGTGATCAACTTCCTCGCCAAGGACAACGAGGCGCAGCGGCTCACTTTCGAGATTCTCAGCACCAAGCTCGAGCTGTTCGGCCAGGTGCTGGACATGTCGGACGCGGTTCTGCACGAGTCCAGCTCCGATGGCTCCCCGCAACTAGCGGGCGCGCTGGGTCCGGACTTTGCGAGCCAGTTGCGCCGGATCTGGGATCGGGCCCGCTCGGTCGGCGAAGTGGAAGAGGAGCTGCGGCGATTGCGCGACTCTATGGACGAGCGTCGCAAGGAGCTGGAGCGCGTGCAGCACGAGACGATCGGGCTGATCGAGAGTCGGCTCGACGAATCGGTGCGGCGGGTCTTTCGACGCATCCAGGAAGAGCTGCCCGAGACGCTCGCCGAGCTCGACGCGGAGCTCGAGCGGGTGGCCGTGGCCTACCTCGACTCGGTCGCTGTCGAGCATGCCGTGGAGGCTGTGGGCGATCGCCGTGTTCTGAGGGTGCCCCCGTCGAGTGGGCTGCCTGAGGACTTGGCCGACGGCTTCTCGGCCTGGGTGGGGCACGTCTCGGACATAGGAGAGGGGGAGAGCCTACACCCGGCGCACCCGCTCGTCAGCGCCGCCGTGGCCGAAGCTCGCGCCGCCGGCCAGGGCTCGTTCGTGCTTCGCTTTCAGTCGAGCGCGGACTCGAGCGAGGGGCTGCGAGCGCGGCGCGGGACCCGCGGCCGCCTGGCGCTCACGCGCATCGAGCATCGCGGATTCGAGAGCGAGGACCGTCTAGTCGTGACCGCGGTTCTCGAGGACGCCGGCGTGCTCCGGCCCGAGGCGGTCGCGCACGAGCTGCTGCTGCTGCCCTGCGAGCAGATCGACTCGATCGATCCTCCACTCAGCGTCACGGCGGCCGATCTCGACGAGGTGATCGACGAGACGCTGTTCTCGGACCACGCGGAGTCCGAGGCGCGCGAGAGCACGAACTTCGAGCGCGCCATCGACCAGCTCGAGCAGTACATGGAGGACCGGATCCTGGTGCTTCGACGCGGGCGCGCCGAACTGGCCGAGCGCCTGCGCAAGGCCGAGGACCGCCGCGACGGCGCACTCGGTAGCGACGCGCGCGCCAAGGCCGATGAGCAGGCCCGTCGACTCCAGCAGCAGGTCGACGAAATGGATGAACAGACGGAGCGACTGGTCGCCCGCGACGATGACGACTACCGGCGGTGGAAAGAACGAACGCACAAGCGTCGATTCACTCCTCCCCGGTCGGAACGTCTCTTCGCTGTCGAGTTCGTTCTCGAATGAGGGAGCCGGAGGAAACCACCGTGGCACTGAAGCTGCTTCACACGGCCGATTGGCATCTGGGTCGGCGATTCGGACGCTTCGACGACGAAGAGGAGCGCCGCCTGACGCGCGCGCGCCTCGACGTCGTCGGGCGCATCCTGGACATGGCCGAGAGCCGCGGCGTCGATGGCGTTCTCTGCGCCGGCGACCTTTTCGACGAGCCTTCGCCGCGGGAGGAGTGGTGGCAGGGGCTGCGGAAGGAGATCGATCGGCGCAACTGGACGCGCCCGCTCTTTCTGCTGCCGGGCAATCACGATCCCCTGACGCCGCGCTCGATCTGGGACGCCGACCACCAGTTCCGGCGCGGGCTGCCCGACTACGTCGAGGTCGTCGACCGCGACGACTTCGTCTACGAGTTCTCCGAGGGGGCCGTGCTGTACGCCGTGCCTTGTCGGTCCCACGCCGGCCAGGGCGATCCGACCGAAGACATCCCACAGAGAGAAGCGGGCGACGAGCGCATTCGCATCGGAATGGTGCACGGTCAGACCTTCGACATCGAGGGCCATCAGACCAACTTCCCCATCGCGGGCGATGCGGCCTCGAAGCGCGGGCTCGACTACCTGGCGCTCGGCGATACCCACAGCTTTCGTGAGATCGACAGCGAAGCGAAGGCCCCGACCGTCTATCCCGGAGCCCCTGAAGCCACGTCGTTCGACGAAGAGGGCGCCGGCAACGTAGCGCTGATTTTCTTCCCTCTCGATCGAGGCCGCCGAGCGACGGTAGAACGCCAACGCGTCGCCACCTGGACCTGGCGTGAGGAGACCTGCTCCTCGCTCACGGCTCTCCGCGAGCTGAGCCTCGACGAGGCCCTACGCAAGAGCGTGCTTCGCCTCAGGCTCGACTTGGAGGTCTCGCTCGAAGAGTACGACGCGGTCGAGGAGCTTCTGCGTGAGCTCGGCGGATCGCTCTCGGCGCACCCACGGGTCGGTGTCCTGGAAGTCGATCGCGGCGGGCTCCGGCTCCAGGACGCGAGCCGGGACGACTTTCCCGAGGATCTTCCTCCCGTGCTCGCGGAGGTCGTCGACCGTCTGAGCGATGCGCTCGCCCTCGACGGCGAGCGATCGGCCCGCGCGCTTCACCACCTCTACCGCCTGGTGCGGGAGGGCTAGCCATGCGGCTGCGTCGACTCGAAGTGGAGCACTTCGCGGGCATCAGGAAGGCCGACGTCCCCTTCGGCCCCGGGCTGAATCTTCTGCACGGGCCCAACGAGCTCGGCAAGTCCAGCCTTCTACAGGCGATCCGCGCGGCGTTGCTCCTGCCCCACAGCTCCAGCGCCCACAAGGAATTCATCGATTGGCACAGCGACGAGTCGCCGCGCGTTCGCCTCGATTTCGAGATCGAGTCGCAGGGTATCTGGCGCATAGATAAAAGGTTCGGTGCGGGCGGGTCCTCCTTGCTCGAGTTCTCGAAGGACGGCACGAGCTATAGCCAGGAAGCACGCGGCCGCGAGGTCGACGGCCGGCTGCGTGAGCTGCTCGAATGGGGCCTCTCCGCACCGGGCGGCGCGGGCGGTAAACGGGGCTATCCGTCCTCGTTCTTGACCACCGCCCTGCTCGGCGCGCAAGGAGAAGTCGATGCGGTGCTCGAGAAAGGGCTCGAAGACGACACGGACGATTCGGGCCGTCAGCTCCTGACGGCGGCCCTGCAGGCGCTGGCCGAGGACCCCTTGTTCCGCGCTGTGCTCGATCGCACCCAGGACCGAGTGAGCGAGGCCTACACCTCGACGGGACGAAGGAGCTCGCGCAAGGACTCGCCCTGGCAGCTACTGAAGGAGAGGCGGCTTGGGGCGGAGAAGCGGCGCACCGAAGTGCGGGCGCGGGTCGAGAGCAGCGAGGGCGCAAAGGAGCAGATCGCGGACCAACAGGAGCTCGTCGACGCGTCGAGGCTGAAGCTGACTGAGGCCGAGGGGATTCTCGAGCAGATCGAGACGGCCTGGAAGCAGGGGGTCGACTTGCGAGAGGCGGCGGAGCGCGTCGAGCAAGCTCGCGCCGAGGTCGCGCGAGTGCGGGGTCTGCTCGACGACGTCACGGCGACGGACAAGCGGCTGCGTGAGGCGCGCACCGAGCAGGAGGCGTTGGACGCGGCGCTCGCCGCGGCAAAGGAGAGGCTGGTCGAGGCGGCCTCGAAGCTGGAAGAGACCAAAGAGACGCTTAGGGATCTGCAGAGCGACGACGCCGAGAAGAACCGCAAGCTGCGCGAGCAGGAGTTGGACAAGACCCGGCTCGGCCTCGAGGGCCAGCGGCACGAGGCGCAGGCTCGACTGAAGCAAGCCGAACGCGTACGAGACCTGGAGCAACGGGCGAACGGCCTGGTGGGGGAGATCGAGGCTCGCGAGGCCGAGATCACCGGGTGGCGACAGGAGCTCGGCGAGCTAGATGCGGAGGTTGAAGCCCTCGCTGAGACGAAGGCGAGCGCCGAGCGCTCGCAGCTCGCGAAGGCCTGGCTCGATGCGGAGGCCGCGGTGGAGCAGGCCAAGGCGAGGTCCGCGGAGGTCGAGGCTCTGCGAGCGAAGGCGGCGAAGCTGCGATCGGAGGCTCTCGAGCTGGAGAAGGGCGTGCATAGCCGGAATCTGCCGGGCGCCGAAGCGTTGCGTGAGCTTCGTGAGCTGGAGACCGACCTACGCGTCGCCGAAGAGAAGCTCGCCGTGGGCCTGTCCGTTGTGGTGGAGCCGAAACGGCCGCTGAAGATGACGTTGTCGACCGACGGGGAAGAGAGGAAGGTCGAGCTCAGCGACGTCGAAAGCTTCACCGCCGAATCGGAGATCTCATTAGATCTGCCGGACCTCACTCTTCATATCCGAGGTGGCAGCGAGTCCACTCGAGCCGAGGCGGAGAGCCTCCGTAAGAAGTGGCGATCGCTGTCCGAGCCGCTGTTCGAAAGGACCGGGGCGTCATCGCTGGGCCAGGTGCAGAGCCAGCTCGAGGACGCCGAAGAAGTGCTCGACCGATGCCGCTCGCTCAAGTCGGACGCCGAGACGAGCGACGCCGAGGCGCAAGGCGCCGGGGACGTAGGAGCTGCCCTCGGGAAACGCACCGAGGCGCTCGAAACCACAGAAGCAAGAGTCCGAGCGGCTCTGCCCGAAGGGGGCACGCTGGACGAAGCGCGAGCGTGGCCTTCTGAGCAGGCAAGTGCCGTCGATCTCGATCGGCTAGAGGCTGAAGTGGGCGAGAAGACGACAGCCGTGGGCGAGCTCAAGAGCCAGCTCGATCGAGCCGGCGGTCTTCAGGGATCGAAGCGGGAGGAGCTGGCGGCCTCCAGGAAAGACATCGAGGCAGCGGCCGAAGGGCTCGAGCGCGAGTGGGCTGACGTTCTCGAAGGTGCTAAGGGCGATCTCGACCGTATCGCGGAGCAGCTCTCGGAGAACGAGCTCGCTCTGAAGAAGCTCCGCGAAGGTGCGACCGCGCAGACAGGTGAAGCGGAAGAGGCCCTGACGCAGGCCCGGAAGGAGCACCAGGAATCGAAGGAGCGCTTCGAACGCTCCAATACCAAGGCGGGCGAGGGCGGCCAGCTCATCGCCCGCGTGGAAGGCGAGCTCGCGATCCAGAAGACCGCTGCCGAGCAGGAAGATCTCGGCGCGGTCAGCGCCGTTTTAGAGCGTCGGGAGAAGGAGTTGGCAGAGCGACCGACGCCGTCGCACGAGATCAGCGACGAGCAGCGAAAGGAAGCGCGCGCGATGGTGGAGCAGAAGAAGGCCGAGCTGCGCTCTGATCAGGACGAGTTGCGCCGCTCCGAGGGAGCGCTCGGGCAGGTCGGCGGTCAGTACGCCGAAGAGCAACTCGAGCAGGCGGAAGAAGCCGTCAGGGCGGTTGCGGAGAGCGAGCGGGAGAAGGAGCTCGACTACGGAGCGTGGCAGCTTCTGCTCGAGACGCTCAAGGAGGCGGAGGCCGAAGCCGTCGTGCACCTCGGAAAGGTGCTCGTCGAGCCGGTCGAGGCGCGCATGAGCGAGCTGACCGGGGGGCGGTATGGCGCGCCCGCGATCGGACCCAAACTCGGCACGGACGGAATCATGATGGCCGGCACGAGCCGCTCGTTGGAGAGCCTTTCAGTGGGCGCCCGCGAGCAGCTCGCGACGCTCTTCCGTCTGACCATCGCCGAAAAACTCGGCACCGCGGTCGTTCTCGACGATCAGCTCGTGCAGAGCGACCCGGACCGCATGCGCTTCTTCGGCCAACTCATGCGGGAATGCGGCCGTGACTTCCAGATCCTGGTGCTGACGTGTCAACCCGACGCGTACGACTTTCGACCTGAGGACGGTGTGGTGGTGACGGAGCTCGAGAAGATCATTGAGCGCAGTGGGGATTCCGCCTAGGTGGTGCGGACACGACCGATCGATTCATTGGCAGTCGCCCCGGGTAGAACGTTCCCGACAAAGACACAGCCGGAGTCCCCGAGCCGCTCGCGCAGGCCATCACCTGCGGTGAAGAGCGCCATCGCTCGCGCACCACGATGCCCGGGTCGCGGGACTGGTGGAACGAGGCCACCGAGGGCGCCCGCGTTGGGGTCGCCTTCTGCTGGACCCATCCGGTGTGGACCTCTTCCCCCCCACACACGCATAGGCGCGCGCGCGTCTTGATAGGGTAGGGGCCTGACTCATCGCGCCCCGCCACCAATACGGGAGAGAACCCCATGCCCGGACGGACTCCGCATGATCGCAGCGTTTACGTCATCGAGCTCGACCCTGACGTTCTTAGCGAAAAAAAATTCGCCGAGGAGAACCTAGACTATCTGCCCGGCGAGCGCCGTCCCCGCCGCGCAGGAAAGGGACCGACTGCGGCCAATACAGCTCCACGAACCGCTCGGCGATGTCCTCCGTGGACAGCTCGAGCGGAGCCCCGGAGTCGTCGCCCTCCGCGACGCACAGATCCGCGATCGCGTGAAGCAGCGCGAACTTGTACGTGGCGACGAAGCTCCCCTCGTCCAGCAGCCGCTGGAACTGACGGAGGAAGCGGAGCTGCTGCTCGGGCGTTGGCGGACGGTGGCTCATCGTTCCAGTATGGGGCCTTGTCGGGGATGACCCAGGGCATTCCTCGCCGCGGATCCGGCACGTCCCTATCGAATCGCGGGATGATGTGGATGTGCGGATGCGACACGGTCTGGCCGGCCGCTTCACCCTCGTTCAATCCGATGTTGAAGCCGTGGGGCGACAGCTAGTCGGCGAGTGCCGCCCGCACTCGGGGCACGAGCCTCCACACGTCGGCCTGGACAGCGGCTCCGAGCTCGAAGAGCGTCCGGGCATGGTCCCGGGGGATGACGAGCGCGTGACCTCTTGATACGGGATACCGGTCTCGGATCGCCATCGCGTGTCGTGACGATGTAATGACGTCGGCCGAGTCGGGATGACAGGAAGGGACATCCCTCGACCTCCGTGGGCGACGACGGCTCCACCTGGACGTGCACGAGTCCGGCCGCGGGCCACCAGATCGCGCCTTCGAGAAGGACCTGGGAAGCCGAAGCTCGCTCGAGAGCCTCCAGCTCCGACGCATACTGAGACATCACCATCGCCGAGACCGCGGCATCGAATGCGTCTTCGCTCGAGGCCGCCACATCGACCATCGCCTGCGGGAGCTCCGGGAACGCTTCCCGCAGGTAGGCCAACCGAGCGTCGGGGCTCGACTTCACGACCGGTCCGGTGAGCAGCCTCGGATAGATCTCGATCACCGTCGGCAGTTTTGGCTCGTGGAATGGCCAGATCGAGAAGCCCGCCGCGTTCAGAGCGCCCAGGCACGGTATCCCTCGAAGCGATCCCGTACCCACGGCCCCCGCTCCCCCGATCTGGAAGACGCTCTTGGTCGATGATCCGCCCACCCGGGGCGA
>JADFSR010000058.1 GCA_022560615.1 Gemmatimonadota bacterium | reverse complement strand
ATCTTCGGTGGTCGCCGCAGTGTGCCTGGGCGAAAACACGTTAATGCGTGATCAGCCGCCCCACCTCGTGACCTCTCCGCCCGACGGACCAGCGTGGACCGTCGGCACCCGGCTCAACGTCACCCAGGAAGTCACCAGCAGTTGGATCTCGGTTGCGTACCCGGTAGAGGGTCCGGTGCCTCGAACCGCGTTGGAGTTCATCGCGCACCTCATCCGCTGGCGACTGGACCCGCTCCCGCCCGACCCGGACCGATACGGAATCGAAGTGCGCTTGGTAGACGCGCCCCTCGGAGCGGTGATCACGGTGGAGGCCGCTGTGGCTCCAGAGGCGTCCGAGCGGTTCGAGCAAGAAATCCTGCAGGTCGTGTCCAGCCTGATCGAGGAGCCACCTGAAGGTGACTTCTTCACATGGGACCGGCGGCGCTTTCGCACCGCCCGGCTCCTCACCGAGGCAGCTCCCGAGCGCGCGGTGGCCCGGATCACGTCGGATCTGATGCGCGACGGTGAGAGCCGCAACGTGGCCGAGGACATTTGGGAGATCACGCCCGAGGCGGTGGCGCGTGCCCTGCGCGCGCTCGGCGAGCCGCGGGTCTTCAGGCTCGGTCCGGACCTCGGAGCTCGCTCTCCACGCTGAAGCCAGCCATGCGTAGGCTCGAAGCTGGCGACGCCAGGGGGGGGACTGTCTGGGGTTCTCGTCCCCCGAAGCTTGATGCATGTTTTCGCGCGCGGTACCTTCGGGCGCTTGTTCCCCGAGTGAACTGAGACGGACGGAGTTTTTCTATGAGGCGTAGCGCACTCCCGTTTGCCATGAGCCTTCTTCTCGCCGCCGCAGCGTGTGGGCCGGGGGAGGTGGTGGTGACGATAGAGATCGATGTCGACAACCCCGATGGGGACGGCACCATCACGCGTGCCCTCTCCGAAGTCGTGGTTCGGCTTGTTCCGTATGATCGCGATGCGGTCTTCGACTCGATGACCACCGCGTTCGGTACGCCCGAGCCCTCGATCCCCGAAGATCTGGTCGCGGCCCGTGACGAGGTCCGCCTTGCGCAGGAGGCGTGGCAGCGGTCGCAGACTCGCTGGAATACCATCCGGGACACGCTCCAGAAGCTGAACACCGCCCTCGAGCAGTACAGTCGAGGTGAGTCCCGGTACACCATCCTTTTCCGCGAGTGGAATGATTTCGACACGGAGCTCACAGACGTTGATCGGGAGATGACCCGATCGTTCGATCGGTTCACCGAGTTGCAACAGGGGACGATTCGCGCTTCTGACTCAGTTCGCATCCTCCAGGAATACTGGGGAGACGAAGCTTTCATTGGGGTGGGTGAGATCTTCCTCGCCAAGCGCCAGGCATCCGGGCTCGACGAAGCGACCGACACCACCGACGCCATGGGTGTCGCGCGCACGCACCTCCAGGTAAAACCCGGCCAATACTGGGTATACGCCCGCTACGAGCTCGTGTACACGGAGCTGTACTGGAACGTCATGATCACCGTCGAGAGAGGCGAGCCCATCCAGGTTCGGCTGACTCGAGAGAATGCCGACGAGCGCATCAAGCTCTAGGCGGAAGTTCCTGGGTAACTTCCTTCTAGGAGGGTCGCTAGCGGCGAGAAGTCTTTGAGCGTAGCGGCGAAAACCAGCGTCTCACCGACGTTCGAGATCGACTCCGACGGTATCGGATGGATCACGTTCGACGATCCTGAACGCAGCCTGAACATTCTGGCGGAACCCGTCATGCGGCGCTTCGCCCAGACGCTCGACAGTGCCCGTGCGGCCGGTCGAGAGGGCCGGGTCAAGGTGGTCGTGATCCGGAGCGGCAAGTCCGGGTCGTTCATCGCCGGGGCCGACGTGGATCAGATCGCCGAACTCGAGGATCCCTCGGACGCCGAGCAGAAGATCCAGCTGGGTCAAGCGATCTTCATGGACGTCGAGACGCTCCCGGTTCCGACCGTCGCGGCGATCCATGGGGTCTGCTTGGGCGGCGGCGTCGAGGTGGCGCTTGCGTGCACGCATCGGGTGCTGTCCGATTCGAAGAAGACAAAAATCGGCCTGCCCGAGGTCATGCTCGGCATTCTGCCCGCTTGGGGCGGCACGACCCGCCTGCCCCGCCTCGTCGGCCTGCAAGCCGCCCTCGACTTGCTGCTCACAGGAAAGCAGATCGACAGCCGCAAGGCGCGGCGGATCGGCTTCGCCGGAGAGGTTTATCCCGAGCACATCTTCAAAGAGATGGTCCGCGACTTCGCGCTGAAGGCACCTGGACAGCCGCGCGCCGGGTCCCGGCGTAAAGCCAAGCTGGTTACGCGTGTCCTCGACGGCACCACCCTGGGCCGCAAACTCGTACTGCGGGCTGCCCGAAAGAAGGTCCTGTCGAGCACGGGAGGGCACTATCCGGCACCGCTACGCATCCTGGACATCCTCGACGAACACGTGACCGGGCCCCTCGAGGCGAGCCTGTCGGCGGAGGCCCGCCTCGCAGCGGAGTTGGTCGTATCTACGGTCAGCAAGAACCTCGTGCACGTCTTCCGCATGCGCGAAGCGGCTCGGAAGGGGACCGGCGTGACGAGTGGCGATGCCGCGCCCAGAGAGGTGAGGAACCTCGGCGTGCTCGGAGCCGGCATCATGGGGGGCGGCATCGCGCAGTTGGCCGCGTACAACGACGTGCGTGTCTACATGAAGGACATCCGCCACGACGCGGTAACCGGCGGCCTCCAGCACGCCCGCGAGCTCTTCGACAAGGCGGTCAAGCGCCGCAAGCTCTCGACGCGTGAGGCGCGTCAGCGCATGGAGATGGTCGCAGGCGGACTCGAGTACCACGGTCTTTCCACCGCAGAACTCGTTGTGGAGGCCGTAGTCGAGCGCATGGACGTGAAGCACGCGGTACTGCGAGAAACCGAGCAGAATGTGGACGAGGCCTGCGTCCTCGCGACGAACACGTCGTCGCTCTCCGTGGATGAGATGGCGAGCGCGCTCGAACGTCCAGAGCGGTTCTGCGGCATGCACTTCTTCAACCCCGTGCACCGGATGCCGCTCGTGGAGGTCATCCGAGGATCCGCGTCAGACGCCGTCTCGATCGCGACCGTCTATGCTTTCGCACTCGAGCTCGGCAAGGTCCCCGTCGTTGTCGGTGACGGGCCGGGTTTCCTTGTGAATCGAATCCTGGGCCCCTACCTGAACGAGGCCGGCTTCCTTCTGGGAGACGGGGCGAGCATCCGACAGATCGACGCCCAGGCGAAGCGGTTCGGCATGCCGATGGGCCCGCTGCGGCTCATCGACGAAGTGGGCATCGACGTCTCGGCCCACGCGGGCGCCGCTCTGCACAAAGGTCTCGGAGATCGCCTGGCTCCCTCCCCCGCGCTCGTAGCGCTTGGCAAGACCGAGCGGCTTGGCAGAAAAGGAGGCCGGGGCTTCTACCTGTACGAAAAGGGACGCCGGAAGCGGGTCGACGAATCGGTATATGCAGAGCTCGGAGCAGCGGTGCCCAACGAGCGACGCAAGCTTCGTGATCGGGACATTCGTGCGCGGCTCGTCGTACAGATGATCAATGAAGCCGCGCGGGCGCTCGACCAGGGCATCGTCCGCACCGCGGCAGAGGTCGATCTCGCGATGATCATGGGCACGGGCTTTCCACCGTTCCGCGGCGGATTGCTTCGCTTCGCGGACTCGCTACACCCGAAGGGGGTGCTCGACCGCACACGCAAGCTCGAGCAGGCGCATGGAGAGCGGTTCGCGCCAGCGGACCTTCTGGTCGAATTAGCGAACAGTGATCGCACGTTCTACGAGGCCTTCAGCACGTGATCGGGGGCATCGTGCCCTGCGCGGGAGGCTCCGCTCGCATGGGCAAGCCCAAGGCACTGCTCTCGATGCGCGGCAGGACCTTTGTACAAGCCGTAGTCGATGCCTTGAGCGCCGGCGGGTGCGAGCCCGTGCTGTCCGTCGTGCCGGATGACCCAGTGATCGCGGAAGCCGCACGCGCCACGGGGGCGCGCGTGCTCACGAACCCACATCCCGGTGAGGGGCCCATCACATCGATGCGGCTCGCGCTGGCGGAGTTGGAAGGCTCCGTGGAGGGAGTGATCTACCTCGCTGTCGACCATCCATGCGTTCGTGCCGAGACGGTTGCGACGCTACTGGACGCCGCGCGATCGACGGACGCGCCTCTCGTGATTCCCACGTACGAGGGCGAGCGAGGCCATCCGAGCTTCTTCCGCGAGAGCCTGTTCCGCGAGCTCATGGATCCCACGCTGGACGGCGGGGCACGCACGGTCGTGCGCAGACACCTGGACCGCGCCGAGCTGGTCGCGGTGGACGACCCCGGGATCCGATTGGATATCGACACACCGGCTCAATACGTGGCAATGCTCTTGGGCTCGGTTCACGCGCCGTGACACTGCACCCCGCGGACGCCGCGACACTGTTGGTCGAGACGGCTGAGCAGGGCGGCCGCGGAGTGGTCGCAATCCTCGTCGGTGGGAGCTCCGACGCGCCAGACGCAGCCCGGGTCGCATGGATCGAGGGCGCGGGCGCTGAGCCCAAGCTCCACGGCTCGCTGGGCAGCGCTCTGCTCGATGACGCGGCGATATCTCTGATGAAGGAGGTCCTCGCGAACCCGAGGGGCTCCGACGGGCTGCATGAACTGACGGTCGAGGGCGCCGTGCTCGAGCTCTACCTCGAGGTGCGCAGGCCCGTCCAGGAGCTGATCATCGTTGGAGCCGGCCACATCGCCCAGCCACTGGCGCATATGGGCGCGTTGCTCGGTTTCCGAGTCTCGGTGCTCGATGACCGACCCGACTTCGCGACCCGCGAGCGCTTTCCGGACGCCGAGCACGTGTTTCAGGCCGACTTCGATGATCCATTCAGAGACGCCAAGCTACACGAGCGCTCGCACGTCCTGCTGGTCACGCGCGGCCACAAGTACGACTATGCGTGCCTCGTGCGCGCTCTGCGCGTGGATCCGCCTCCCGCGTACATCGGTATGATCGGGAGTCGGCGGCGTGTTCGCGCGACGTACGTGCAGCTGCTCGACGAGGGGTTCGACCGTGAACAACTGGATCGAATCCACGCGCCGGTCGGTCTCGATATCGGCGCGGAAACGCCCGAAGAGATCGCGGTCTCGGTTGTGGCTGAACTGGTGAAGGTACGGAGGGGAGGCACCGGAGCCTCGCTCAAGGAGGTGGAGCGGGTAGCAGAGCGCTTCTTCCCTGACAGAGACGAAGAGAGATGACGCACGACGACGACAGGTTGCTGACCGAGGCGCTGCAGACGGCCCGCGAGGCGGGGCGACGGTGCGCGCTCGCCACGATCGTGGGCACGAAAGGCTCCACACCTCGCAAGGTCGGTGCGCGCATGCTCGTCGACCCTGAGACCGGTTTGGTCGGGACCGTCGGCGGTGGCTGCGGTGAGGCAGAAGTGATCGAGGCGGCGCACGAGGTCCTGGAGACGGGTATCCCCCGTCGCGTCAGGGTCGAGCTCACGGACGACTTCGTCTCATGGAGTCCCGCGGTGTGTGGCGGCGTCATGGATATCTTTCTCGAGGCGGTGGACGGCCGCTCCTCGAGCAAGCCTCTCTAGAAGGCCGGGTGACCGAGCGTCCCCGCGTCCGTATTCACTACCGGCGCCCGCCGGATCGAGAACAGATCTTCGATCAAACCGTGGTGCTGGAGCGCGACGACGTCATCGTGACCCTTTCGGAAGCGATGGAGTTCGATCCTCCCATGCGCATCGACGGTGACATCGCGCTCGAGACGGGCTCCTCTGTCGTTTGGTTCACCTTCCCCGGCGCGTGGCACGACGTCGGCCGCTTCCACCTCGCCGACGGCACTTTCACGGGCTTCTACGCGAACGTGCTCACACCGCCGGAGATCGACGGGCGAGTTTGGCACACCACGGATCTGTACCTCGACGTCTGGGTTTCTGCTGACGGGACTGTCCAGCTTCTCGACGAGGATCAGTTCGACGAAGCAGTGGGACGCGGTCTGGTGGACAGAGACACCGCGCGTCGGGCGCGCGAGGAGGCGGAGGGGCTACTGGCTCAGGCGCGAGACGGTTCGTGGCCACCCGCCGTGGTACGGGAGTGGACGCTGGAGCGGGCGAGCTTCGACGGCTAGGCGTCGATCCGGTACGCCGCACACAGCCGAGCCACGTCCACATGAACTCGCTTGAGCACCACCGGGTCTTCACGCAAGCAGTCGATCAGCCGGTCGTAGCCTTCGAGCGACGCGGACGGGATCTCGATCTCCTCGTGGTGGAAGGAGCCCTCGTCGACCAACACCAGCCGCACCTTCGCCGTACCCGTGCCCTTGCTCACGAGCTACCCTCTCTGAGTCGCGCCACCTCCGGAATCGATGCGAAGAAGATCAGCGTGATGATGATCGCGGAGACCACGCAGTATTGACACCATGCCTCGATGACGAACGCCTCCAGGTACGTCAGGTATGCGGAGAAGAGGCCGCCCCCCAACGAACCCGCCAACAGGAGTCCGCCGATCATGCGCGATTCACGGTGGTTCGGTCGTAGACCCACGAAGGAAAGTGCGAGAAGCGCGACGTAGCCCAGGACCCCTATGAAGGAGACGGGGACCGGCCCGAGCGTGGCGTACTGGCTGGACTGCACCGTGGCACAGTCGCCCACACCACACACGATGGGGCCGCCCAGCCCCAGGTTGTGGGCGAAGAGGTAGAGCGCCACGAAGAAGCCCCCCAACGCCAGCACCGCCACCATCATACGATTCATGGGCGGCGCGGCTGTGGCCGCGCCGCCCATGTTCCCAGCTTCGTCGCTCACGCTTGCTCCGGACGTGTTAGTTGGCCCCGCCGGCGTCCACGGAATCAGCGATCTGGTCCATCGCGGCTTGGATGCCACGGAAGTCGTTGCTGGGCACCTGCACCGTCCTGACCTTCCCCTGGACCATCCCCTGGACCATGACCGTCGGCGTCCCGTTGACGCCAAGCTCGTATGCGAGCCGCATGTTGGCCGAGACGAGCTCGGCGTGGCGGTCGCTCTTCACGCACTCCTCGAAGTCGTCACCGTACAGCCCCACGTCCTCACCGAAACCCATGAACTTTGAAATGGGGCTCGCTTCCAGCCGCCACGATGTCTGGTTACGGAAGAGCGCGTCGTGGTACTCCCAGAACTTGTCTTGATCCTGGGCGCAACGCGCGCTGCGCGCGGCGAGGAACGCGGTCGGGTGAATCGTCGTGATCGGGAAGTCATAATAGACGAACTTGGCCTTCCCGGTCTCGAGCAGCAGCAGCTCGATCTGAGGCTTCACGCTCAGCGCAAAACTCCCGCAGGCCGGACACGCATAGTCACCGAACTCGATGATGGTGATCGGCGCGTCATCGTCACCCTTGGTGGCGCCCTGAGCCATTTCGGCCAGAACGGTCATGTCATCCAGGCCCTCGACCTCGATCGGCTCCATCGCCGCCGCGCCGAGTGCCGAGCTACCGAGGGAATAGCCAACGGCGCCGATCCCGACGACCGCTACGACACCCAGGATCACATAGAACTTGGTCATGTCGGAGCCGCCCCGCTCACGGGCCTTTCTCCGTTCTTCGCTTCTAGACACAGCCTACTCCGATGCGGACCGCCCGCGCGGTGGTGGGCTCGGTATGGGCCTTCAAGATGTTTCCGCGGCGGGGCGGGATCAAGCGATGGGGGTGACGGTCAGGCTCAGGCAGTCAGCAAAGCGAGGACCTGGTCCGTGGCGGAGAGATCCTCGAGCACGTGGTCCGCACCCGTTTCCGCGAGCTGCCGGAAGCTGAAGTGACCTGTCGCGACGGCGAGCGTCCGTGTGCCCTCACGCTGCCCGCACGCAACGTCCCGAGGGGTGTCGCCGATGACGATCGCATCACTCGGCTCGATGCTCTCGCGCCAGGCACGCCGTGCACGCTCGAGCGCAATGGCGGGAAGTTCGTCTCGCTCCTCGTGGTCGGAGCCATAACTGCCGAGTTCGAAGTGGCCCCACAATGCGGCCGACCGGAGCTTGAGCTCGGCGCCCCCCACGATGTTACCGGTGAGCAATGCGACGCCGATGTCCTCCATCTCGCTGAGCGCCGCGAGCAGCTCGGCGACACCCGGGAGCACGTCCACCGGACGGTCCACCAACTGGACCTCGAGCTTCTCGAGGTAACGACGGAATAGGTCCGGCAGGCGCGACTCGACTCGGGCGCGGTCGCAGCCGACGCCGGCCAAGAGCTCCCGCGCAATCAGCGGATCGGTCTTGCCCGCGAAGCTCACGCCCTCGACGTCTCCGATCGTCCCGAACGTCTCGAGCATCGCCTCGCAGAACGCATCCTTCGCCGGTCCGCCCGAGATGAGCGTACCGTCGATGTCGAAAAGAACGACCCGGCGCACTAGAAGGCTGTTGAAGAAGTACAGCGGGCCGCGTTGGGGATGCCACGGCTCCAGATCCTAGGCGGCGCGACGACGCCATAGCCGTCGCTACGGCTAGGAGCCCCAACGACGGAGATGGAGCCGTGCCACCCCAACCCACACACTCGTTTGTTCATATCAGCCATGGTGTTGGGCGCATGACGGTTGCGCGGTTGATCCATCGTCTCTCCTCGTCGCCGTAGCTAGGCTACGACTCCTCGTCGTTCCTTGCCTGAACGCGCGCAAGCGCCATGCGCGCGGCCCACTGTACTTCTTCAACAGCCTTCTAACTCAGGCCAGACCGGCCAGTAGGCTCGGATCCAAGTTGCCGCCGCTGACCACCACCGCGACGGCGCGGCCCTTCGCGTCGACTGCCTTGGAGAGTAGCGCTGCGGTCGTCGCCGCCCCGGAGTACTCGACGACGAGTTTTCGGCGGCTCAGGAGCCACGAGGCAGCTTCCCGAATCGCATCGTCGTCGACGGTGACGACATCGTCCATCAGGTCGCGCGCGTGCTCGTACGTCAGCTCGCCGGCGATCACGGGAGCCAGACCGTCCGCAATCGTGTCGATCTCCTCGAGTATCGCGGGATGACCCTCGTCGAGTGCCTTGCGCATCGAAGCGGCTCCCTTTGGCTCCACACCGACGACCTGCGCACTCGGTAGCAGCCTCTTCACCGATGCCGCGATCCCGCTCGCGAGTCCTCCGCCGCCGATGGGCACCAACACCAAATCGACATCGGGCCACTCCCGCGCGATCTCGAGGCCGACCGTTCCCTGTCCGGCAATGATGTGCCGGTGGTCGAAGGGCGGGACGATGACCAGACCTCGCTCCTCGGCAATCGCTTCCGCGCGCGCCATTCGCTCGACGGAGGTCGTGCCCTCGTATTCGATCTCGGCCCCGAGCCGCTCGACGCCGTCTCGCTTGACCTTGGGCGCGGTCGTGGGCATGACCACGACGACGTGCACGCCCCGGAGCTTGCCCGCGAGCGCCACGGCCTGGGCATGGTTGCCCGAGGAGTACGTGATAATGCCCGACGAGACCTGATCGTCAGAGAGTTGCGACACGAAGTTGTGGGCGCCTCGGATCTTGAACGATCCCTCACGTTGCAGGTTCTCACATTTGAGGCGCACCTGGGCGCCGGTGGCGTCGGAGAGCGCGTCCGCCGGCAGCAGGGGGGTCAATACTGCGACGCCGGCAAGACGGCGCGCCGCGGCCTCGATCTCTGTCAGGCCGACGAGCCCCTCGCCCTGCACCACGTCGCTCACTCCGCATTCTCGCTCTCGTCGCCCACCCCACCCTCGGCGGAAAACTCGCCTTCATTCTCCCCATTCTTTTCGTTCTTTTCGTTCTCGCCGTTCTCGCCGTTCTCCTCGTCCTCAATGACGATACGCGCGACATCGACCACGATATCGCCCTTGTCTAGGTTCACGAGCTTCACGCCCTGTGTCGCCCGGCCGATGAGCGAAATCTCGGCGACCCGCTGTCGGTTCACGACACCGGCTTTCGTGATCACCATGAGCTGTTCGTCCTCTTGGACCGCCTTGATCGCGACGACCTGCCCCGTCTTTTGTGACGTCTTGAGGTTGATCACCCCCTTGCCGCCACGCTTTTGCAGGCGGTACGCGTCTACGTTGGTCCTCTTCCCCATGCCGTTCTCGGAGACGACCAGAAGTGTCGAGTCGGGACGGACCACGACCATTCCCATGACCACGTCGTCGTCGCGAAGCTTCAGCCCGCGCACGCCGGCGGTGGCACGCCCCATCTGACGCGCGTCGCGCTCGTTGAACCGGATCGCCATGCCACCGCGACTCGCGAGAATGATCTCGTCGTCACCCGACGTGATCTGCACGTCGATCAGCTCATCGCCTTCGCGGATGTTGATCGCGTTGAGGCCCACCGCGCGGACGTTCCCGTACGCGGATAGGGCGCTCTTCTTCACGACGCCCAGGCGGGTGGAGAACAGGAGGTTCCTGTCCTCCGAGAACTCGCGTACCGGCACTATGGATGCGATCGCCTCATCGTCGGCGAGGTTGAGCAGGTTGACGATGGGCTTTCCGCGCGCGGTCCGGCCGCCGATCGGTATCTCCCACACTTTGATCCAGTAGCATTGGCCGCGGCGCGTGAAGATCATGACGTAGTCGTGCGTGGACGCCACGAAGAGGTGTTCAACCCAGTCCTCGTCCTTGGTATCCATGCCGCGCAGGCCTCGGCCACCACGGCGCTGCGCCCGGTACGTGTCGAGCGCAAGACGCTTCACGTAGCCCTGATGGGAGACCGTGAGGACCATGTCCTCCTCGACGATGAGGTCCTCGACATCGAACGAGCCGACCGCTTCGATAATCTCGGTCCGACGGTCGTCGCCGAACTTGTCCGAGACCGTGCGCAGCTCTTCCTTGAGGATCTCCATACGCCGCGCTTCGGACTCCAAGATCTCGCGCAGCTCCTTGATGACGACGCGTACTTCGCCGAGCTCTTCATCGAGCCTGTTGATCTCGAGCCCGGTGAGCCGCGCGAGTCGCATGTCCAGGATCGCCTTCACCTGACGCTCCGACAACTCGAACGCCTCCCGCAACTGCTCGGAGGCCGCCACCGTGTCCGTCGAGCCGCGGATGATCTTGATCACCTGGTCGATATGGTCGACCGCGATCTTCAGACCCTCGAGGATGTGCTCGCGCTCGAGCGTTTTGGCGAGGTCGAACTCGCTCCGGCGCACGATGACCCTGTGGCGGTGGTTCAAGAAGTGCTGGATCATCTCGCGGAGCGGCATGACCTGCGGCTGACCATCGACCAGCGCGAGCAGGATCGTTCCGAACGTCGACTGCATCTGCGTGTGCCTATACAGCTGGTTGAGAACCACCTGGGGCACGGAGTCCCTCTTCAGCTCGATCACGATGCGCATGCCGTCGCGATCGGACTCGTCCCGCATGTCGCGGATGTCGGGCAGCTTCTTGTCTCGAACCAGCTGCGCGATCTGCTCTACGAGCCGGGCCTTGTTGACCATGAACGGGAGCTCGGTGACGACGATGCGTTCGTTGTTCGCGTCGATCGGCTCGATCTCGGCCCGCGCGCGCATGATGATCCTGCCTCGACCCGTGCGATACGCGTCTCGGATGCCCTCCCGCCCGCAGATGAAACCGCCCGTCGGGAAGTCCGGGCCCTGGATGATCCGCTCGAGCTCCTCTTGTGGAAGATCGGGGTCGTCGATCATCGCGATCGACGCTTCGACGACCTCACGCAGGTTGTGCGGAGGGATGTTGGTCGCCATACCGACGGCGATACCCGACGAGCCATTGATGAGCAGGTTGGGGATTCGCGCCGGGAGGACGGTCGGCTCGTTCCTGCTGCCGTCGAAATTCGGCCTGTAGGCGACGGTTTCCTTGTCGATGTCGGCCAGGAGCTCCATCGCCAAATGAGTGAGGCGCGCCTCGGTGTACCGGTACGCTGCCGCGGAGTCGCCGTCGACCGAACCGAAGTTGCCCTGGCCGTCGACGAGCGGATAGCGCAGGGAGAAGTCCTGCACCATGCGCACCATCGAGTCGTAGACAGACGAGTCCCCGTGCGGGTGGTACTTACCCAGGACGTCACCGACGACCGTTGCGCTCTTCTTGTATGCGCGCCCGGGACTCAGGCCGATCTCGCCCATCGCGTAGAGGATGCGGCGGTGAACCGGCTTGAGACCGTCCCTCACGTCAGGGAGCGCGCGCTGTACGATCACGCTCATCGAGTAGTCGATGAACGATTCGCGCATCTCGTCCTCGAGCAGGCGCGATAGAACCTTCTCGCCCCCGCCGCCGTCTCCTTCGTCTCCGCCTACGAGCTCGAGCTCGTCACTCATGGGTCCGTCCTTCCAAGGGTTCGATCCGCCGGCTCGCGCCGACTTAAAGCTGCCTCACTACCGCACCGAGAGGCCGGTCCATTTGCACGCCCTGCAGCGACGCCTCATGACCCTCTGTCCATGAACGTCGAGAGCATGCGATGCACTTTTCGCCTCTTCAGTCGCTCCGTGTCCCGAATCCGTCGACGACGGCCCGAAAGCCAGAGCCCAGCCGGACTGCCGTCAGGGAGGCCGCCTTCGTCGATAGCTGCAGACCCAGCACCACGAGCCCGGCCGCAAGTATTGGCGCCGTCCGCCGCACTAGCGGTCGGGGCCTACGGTCATGGAGGGCTCGGAGGGGTGAAGAACGTCGGGCAAGCGCTCGCTCCTGTGAGGCTCTGCTTAAGTCTCCTGAGGGCGCTCGGGGCGCTTCCTCCCGAGACTATGAAAAATAACGCTTTTTGCTACCCGAATCACGCAACTACGACGAAAGACTTCAGCTCTTGCAGACCACCCTCGGTCAGCAGGCTCCGCAGCTGGTCTCGCGCGCCCTTCTGGCCAACGGCGCCGAGGTGAAAAACACCCCGTTCGGCCAGTGCCCGCGCTGTATCCAGGACTGGGACACCGTGTATTCGCTGGCCGATTTTCCGTGGGTCGACTTCGGCGAACGCGGTGAACCTCGCGCCTCGTTCCACGAGCTCTTTGGCGAGAGCCTTGCCCACCGGTCCGGCACCCCAGATCAAGGCACCGTCGAGCACCTCGGGAAAAGCCTCGAGCAGGTAGTGCACCTTGCAGCGCCGGAAAGCATCCGGGGAGTACGTGGGATCTGTCCGGGACAGCCGATTCTCCCCCTCACGCCAACTCAAGAGAGTCTCAGGAACCACGCCCAGGCCCCCTCCGGCGCGCCACAGCCGGAAGACGAGGTCATAGTCCTCCGGCCACCCGCGGTCCCGATACCCTCCGACGGCCGCGACCGCCTCCGCCCGCATGAAGAACGTCGGATGCGCGATCGGGCACTCGACGAAGATCTCACGGGCCACCTCCTCCCGCGTCGAGGTCGAGTTTATCCACGCCTCGTACCAGAGCGCTCCGCCACGGACATGCTCACGAGGGAAGTACTCTACCCGGCATCCGCAAAGCGAGAGCTTGGGTTCAGACTCCATCCACTCGTATTGACGGGCGAACCGCGTCCGCGCCGACACGTCGTCCGCGTCCATGCGAGCAAGGTATCGTCCGCGCGCAACCGTACGGCCGGCCTCGAGAGCCGCAACGATGCCCTGAGGGGCCTGCTGAATCACGGTCACGCGCGCATCACGTGAAGCCCACGCCCGCAACTTCTCGTAGGTATCGTCCGTCGAGCCGTCGTCGACGGCGAGAACCTCGAATTCGATGAAGGACTGCTCTTCGATCGATTCGATCGCCTTGTCGAGATGCTCGGCACCGTCCCGGACCGGGAGCAGCACCGAGAGGGGTGGAGGAGCTATCATGGGCGTAAGCGTAGCGACGGTCTAGAGCACCTCGGCCAAATACCTCCCGGTCACGCTTTCCGGCACGCTCGCGACGGTCTCGGGCCTTCCCATGGCAACGACCGCACCACCCCTTCCACCAGCGCCCGGGCCCAGGTCGATCACCCAGTCGGCGACCTTGATGACGTCGAGATTGTGCTCGATGACCAGCACGGTGTTACCGGCATCGATCAGGCGGTAGAGCACGGACAGCAGCTTGCTCACATCCTCGCCCGAGAGTCCGGTCGTTGGCTCGTCGAGGATGTACAGCTTCCGCCCCTTCTTGCCGGCCGCGCCAGCGAACTCCCGCGCGACCTTCAGCCGCTGCGCTTCTCCGCCAGAGAGCGTGGTCGCGGCCTGGCCCAAGCGAAGGTACCCGAGTCCGACCTGCTGGAGCTGCCAGAGCTTCTTGCCGAGCTTGCGCTCGCGGATGAAGAAACGAATCGCCTCGTCAACGGTGAGCTCGAGCACCTCTGAGATGTGCTTGCCGCGCACCTTCACATCGAGGATCTCCCTGCCGTATCGCGTACCGCCGCAGTCCTCGCACGGCACGAATACGTCAGCCATGAAGACCATCTCGATCTCGACCTTGCCGGCGCCCTTGCAGTGCTCACACCGACCGCCGGTGACGTTGAAGCTGAAGTGGCCCGGACCGTAGCCGCGCTGCCTCGCGATGGGTTGGGCGGCGAAGAGCTTCCGGACCTCATCCCACGCCTTGATGTACGTCACCGGGTTCGAGCGGGGGGTTCTTCCGATGGGAGACTGATCGACGAGCACCACAGCGTCGAGATGGCTGAGTCCCTCCAGCGCCTCGTACTCCCCCACGAGCTCGCCGAGGTGCTCCTTCGCCGACGTCTCCCCGCCGAGCTCCCGCTCTGCGGCGCGGAAGAGCACGTCGTGAACGAGCGTGGACTTCCCGGAACCCGAGACTCCCGTGACCACCGTGAGCGTACCCAGCGGAATGTCCACATCCACGCCACGCAGGTTGTGGAGCCGTGCCCCCCTCAGCGTGAGGCACGCTCCGTCCACCGGGCGGGCCTTTTCGGGTAGCGGGACGGAGGAACGCCCCGACAGATACCTCCCCGTAGCGGTATCCTCGGCCTTCAGCCCCTCCGGCGACCCCTCATACACCACCTGCCCGCCCTGCTCTCCCGAGCCTGGTCCGAGCTCGACGACGTGGTCCGCTGAAAGAATCGCCTGCGAATCGTGCTCGACCACCACGACCGTGTTGCCCGCCGCGCGGAGTTTCTCAAGCAGGCCGAGCAGTGCTCCGGTGTCCTTGGGATGGAGCCCGATCGTCGGCTCGTCGAGCACGTACAGAGTGTCCACCAGAGCTGCGCCGAGCGAGTTCGCGAGGTTGATGCGCTGCGCCTCCCCGCCGGACAGCGTGCGCATCTGTCGGCTGAGCGTGAGGTATCCGAGGCCGACTTCGGCGAGGAATGCGACACGCGAGCGAAGTTCGCGGACAATCGTCTCGGCGATCTGGGCCTCCATCTCGCTGAGCTCGAGCCGCTCGAGCCACGGACCGAACTCCTCGAGTGGCATGTCCGCGACCTGAGAGATCGTGTGCTTTCCGATGCGCACCAGAAGCGCTTCGGGCCGGATGCGGGCACCCCCGCACTCTCGACAGTCCTTCGGACTCTGGTACTGTCGCAAGAAGACGCGAATGTACTGCTTGTACCGCTTGTTCTCCTTCGAGACGAGAAACGGAATCACACCGTTGAAGACGCTGCTACCGTACAGCACAGCCTCTCTGAACTTCTCCGGTAATTCCTCCCAGGGTGAGTAGTAGGAGACGTTCTCATCGAGCGCGAAATCCCTCAACCGGTCACGGGCGCGCCGATAGCGTGGCTTCGACCAGGGATCGACCGCGCCGTCACCCAGCGAGCGGCCAGGGTTCGGTACCACCAGATCGGGATCGTAGTCGAGCGTGGCCCCAAAACCCGTGCACAGCTTGCACGTGCCATACGGGCTGTTGAACGAGAACAGTTGCGGAGTCGGATCCAGGAAAGTGACTTCGGGGTGATCCGGACAGCGAAAGTGCTCGGTGAAGAGAAGCCGGTTTTCCGGTCCCTCGCCCGTAGCGACCACGATCGAATCTCCCTCTCCCTCGACGAAGCAGAGCCCGAGCGAGTCGGCGAGGCGGTCCGACGCGTTGCTCGCGACCTTGAGTCGGTCGACGACGACGAGCAAGTCCCGGGCCGTGGTGAGGTCCACTCCGAGTATCTCGGCATCGACGGCGTCACCCCCGGAGATATCCAGCGATGTCCCGTCTGCGAGCAGACGCACGAAACCCATCGCGCGCAAGTTCGAGACAATGAGTGCATGCGTGACCTGCCCGCTCCGCGGAAGTGGGAAGGTGACCTGGATGCGTGTTCCCTCGGGCAGCTCCAAGACGCGGTCGACGGCTTCGCTGACGGTGTCGGGACGGACCTGCCGGTCGCACTCGGGACAGTGCGTCCGCCCTACGCGCGACCAGAGCAGACGCAGATAGTCGTAGACCTCGGTCGCGGTGCCTACGGTGGACCGGCTCGACTTGGTCGGGTTTTTTTGCTCGATTGCGACTGCCGGCGAGATGCCCTCCACGGAATCCACATCCGGCTTCTCCATCCGCTCGAGAAACTGCTTGGCATACGTGGAAAGTGACTCCACATACCGGCGCTGACCCTCGGCGAAGAGCGTGTCGAGCGCGAGCGAGCTCTTACCAGACCCGGACGGACCGGTGATCACCGTGAGCTGTCGCCTGGGGATGTCCAGGTCGAAGCCCTTGAGGTTGTGCTGGCGAGCTCCGCGAATGCGGATGGGGTCGTTCATGCCGAACGATATCACCGACGTCCACACCCAACAGATCTTGACGCCCGCTCGGGGCCCGGACAGCTTTGCCGGACCATGAAGAACATGATCCACGTCGCGCACCATCATCATCACGCCGCCCTCGCGGGCTGCGGAGGATTGGTGCGTACCTAGGACGTAGATCCAGGAAGCAACAAGCCACCGCGGCCCGTCTCGGACGGGCCGCGGTTTTTTTGTGGAGACGAACCGTGGCTCTAGCTCAAACAGATCAACGCATCCGCATCGCGCTGCCGAACAAAGGGCGCCTCTCCGAGCGCGCGCTTCAACTCTTCGAGCAAGCTGGCCTCAAACCCGCGTTCAGGGTAGACCGGGCGCTCGTGGCGTCCCTGGGCGATGACTTCCAGGCGATCTTCGTGCGCGCTGCAGATGTCCCGGAGTACCTCGCCGATGGAGCCGCCGACCTCGGAGTCACGGGCCTCGACCTCGTAGAGGAGAGCGGCCGGAACGTCGAGCACGTGCTCGATCTCGGCTTCGGCCGTTGTCGGCTGGTCGTGGCAGTACGCGACGATTCGATCGCGACCAGCGCGACGGACCTGCCCGCCGGCACGCGGGTCGCCACGTCGTTCCCTCGTGTAGCGTCTCGATACTTCGAGGCGCTCGGCATCCCTATCGAGATCGCGCGGGTCTCGGGCTCGACGGAGATCGCGCCGCACTTGGGCATAGCGGACGTCATCGTGGATCTGACCTCCACCGGCTCGACGCTGCGCGTGAACGGGCTCAGGGAGATCGACACGATCCTCAACTCGTCCGCTCACCTGATCGCTCGACAGGAATCGCTCACCCACCACGCGAAACGGGACGCGATCCACGACCTGGCCACAGCGATCGAGTCGGTGCTGCGTGCACAGGAGAAGCGATACCTGATGGCCAACGTGCCGCGCGCCAAGCTCGACGAAGTCCGTCGGGTCATCCCCGGACTGTCGGGCCCCACGATCGTCGAGGTTCTCGACTCGGGAAGCTGGGTCGCCGCGCACGCGGTGGTGGACACCTCCGTGACGCCTTCATCGAGGGCCACGCTTCGGCAGCGCTCGTAGCGGGCATCCTGCACGATGGCATCACGACCGTCGATGCTCTGAAGTCGTCGCTAGCCGGCTGGAACGTGAACGTCCGGCTCGGCGAGGCGAGTGTCTTCGACTCATCCGGTATGTCCAACCTGCCTGGCGTCTCCGACCCACTTGGA
>JADFSR010000057.1 GCA_022560615.1 Gemmatimonadota bacterium | reverse complement strand
CGCTCGCCGACTCGCTCGCGCGGTGCACGCCATGCTACGGACAGGTGAGGCCTGGAACGGTGAACCCGTGACACCAGAGAACTGATGTACCGAACCATGAAGGAACGTACCACGAGAGGGGTGAGCTCCGAGCGCAGCATGTCGCTTCGACGACCCTGTATTCTGATTGAGCGCCCCACTCGCATAGCAGATCATGGGACGTCCCAGCGTCCGGGACCTAAACCCGAATAGATGCCTGAGCCCCTCAGGGAGGCTCGCCCAGGATCGGACGCGACGTGTGTACCGAATGACGGCTTAACCGAATAACAATGACGCAGGACCTTGAGCTTCAGCCCAAACGACCGAGCCTTCCCGTCCGCGCTGCGGACGGGGTGGGGGGGCTTCGCCCTATTGACATCTTTCGCCTTATAGATGCTGCGCGACAAGAATGGTGACCGCAAGCGAAGCGCGCGACCCTCACGCTCACTCGCGACTGCAGCAATCGCTTGTTGGGCTGCAACCGCCTCGCTACTTCTCGGTGCGATGAGGCAGTTCGTCCCCGGGTTGGGGGTCCACACCAGGAACGCGGGACAACACGTCTAGGAAGGACGCCCGCGACCCGCGAGCCGCGCGAGCCTCGAGGTACTCGATCGCGTCCAGGGCGGACAGCTTCTCGGCAAGAGCCGTGGCAACAAGCTGGTTGATGGAGACGCCCTCTTTCTTCGCGATCTCGCGAGCCCGCTTATGTAGGGACTCCGGCAACCTCAAGCTCATTGTGCTCATCTGTCTTTTCCCTCCAACAACTCCAGGAACGCGCCTGGACGGATCACGCGGATATCGAACTGCTCTTCGACATCTCTGAAGTCTCGGATGTTGTGCGTCACGATGACATCTGCCTCCGCCTCCACTGCAACCTCGAGAACCATTTCGTCGGCCGGATCCCTTAAGAACGGACGCCACAAGAAGTGGATCCGTCGGAGGTCCGCGACCTGGCAGAGATAGTCGACAATGACATCCGCGTCCTCCTCACTCAGGTCGGTCTGACGCTTCAGCGCCATCTCGTATTCGAGAGCCAGCGGCACCGAGAGCGCAATCTGAAACGGTCCGTCGGGCTCCAGCATTCGGACAATTTGGAACGAGGCCCCGAGCCGTGAACGTGCGGCCGCCACGAGGACATTCGTGTCCAGGACCCCTCTGATCATGTGGTATCATAGGCGATACCAACGAGACGATCAAGTGTTCTCGCCGGACCGCCTGGCAGTCAGCCGGTTGCAGCCCAACGTATGATTGGATTGCGTCCTGCGCTTCACTTCAGGATGGGAGATATGGCGGCTCGAGCGCAACTGGGTCCGGGGACGCCGCGCCTGTGCTGACGTTCGATACGGGGCCGGCCGGCCATAATCGATTGGGTTGCACGGCCTCACACCTGGTAACCCGCCCCGGATGGGCCAGCGTCCCGAATCGTTCAAGCAGGGAGCGCGTGATCTCAGCGGCCTGTGAATAGAGTGGCCTGACGAGCGATAGGCGCCCGTGCGGGAGCGCGGTGCTATCAGACGCCGTCCGCCGCTAGGGGATTCCTCCAAGGTCTCTGATTCTGCAGGCCCCCGCTTCAGGGGGACGGAGGCCACGGAAAGGGTGTCCGGGCACGGCCGTGCCCCCCTCCGGGTCCCCGAAAAGCGGGTTCGGAGGGCGCTGCGGATTCGGGTAGGCTCGGAGGAGTATCGACGCGGCATGGCCCCCGACGCCAGATGACCGGTCGCGCCCCGACACGCCGCGTCGTTAAGCGAGCCCCGAAGCCAGCGATACCATGTAGGCGAGCGACTCCGGAGAGCCTACCCGAATCCGCAGCGACCGGGCTCCACAGCGCCCGGGCTCCACAGCGCCCGGGCACCTAGCGTCAGGTCGCTTGATCGACCGGACGAACGAGCACCTCGCTCACCGACACGTGTTCCGGGGCGCTCAAGGCGAAGAGGACGCTCTCGGCCACGTCCTCCGGCTGGAGCGTACGCTTGCCCTCCCACGCCTTCTCCCAGTCCTCGCGAAAGGGCCCGTCGGGCACCGTGTCGAACAACTCCGTGGAGACGAAGCCTGGCTGGATGTCCGTAATCCGGATGCCGTACTTCGAGCCGAGCTCCAGGTGCAGGCCCCACGACAACCCGCGGACCGCGAACTTGGTCGCCGAGTAGACCGAGCCGCCCGGGAACGGTCTCCGGCCGGCCACCGAGCCGATGTTGACGAGGTGCCCCGACCGCTGCTCGATCATCGTGGGCAGGACCGCCGCGATGCCGTGCAAGACGCCGTTCAGGTTCACATCGACCATCAGCTTCCAATCGTCGACCCGGCCCTCCGCGAAAGGCGATACCGGCATCACACCGGCGTTGTTCACGAGGATGTCGATGCCGTCGAACCGGCTCTTCGTGGCTTCCGCCAGCGCCCTCATGTCCTCCAGGCTCGTAACGTCGGTCCGCACGGCGAGCGCTTCGCACCCGGAGTCCTCCAGCGCCTTGGCGATGGCTTCGATGCGTTCCAAGCGGCGAGCCGCGAGTACGACCTTGGCGCCCTCCTGAGCGAGCGTCTCGGCGATGGCTGCACCGATGCCGGCGGACGCGCCGGTGACGATCGCGACCCGACCATGCAGACGTCCAGCGGACGTGGTCAACTCGCGATCGCGGTGCCGGCCTGGGCGAGCACGATGAGCAGCGCGCGTTTGATGCCGAGGGGGCCGTCCCGGTTGATGAACCACTCTCCCGGCGCGTGTACCGCGCTCGCGACACCACCCCCCCCGATCGTGATCGCTGGGATGCCGAGCGAAATCGGGATGTTCGCGTCGGTCGAGCTACGGTTGAGACTTGGTTCGATACCCAGCACGAGGCTCGCGGCGATCGCTCGCTGGACGAACGGATCGGACTTGGGGATCTCACCAGAGGGTCGGTCCCCGATCAACTCGAGGTCGAGCGTGAGCTCGTCGCCATCCCGGCGCTGTGTGTTCGCTTCGTCGACCGCCCGGTTCATCGCCCGCTGGAAGACCTCGTCGATTCTCGTCAGGCTCTCGGGGCTTTCCGACCTCATGTCCACCTCCATCCACGCCTCGAACGGAATGGAGTTCACGGAGGTGCCGCCGCCAAGACGCCCGACGTTGTAGCTCGTAACGGGACCAGACCTCGTGATCGCGTCGGCCGCCAGGTCGAAGTAGTCGATCGCACGTCCGAGCGCGTGGGCCGGATTCGGGGCCCCGAAATCGCTCCAGGAGTGTCCGCCCGGTCCACGAATCGTGACGCGGTATCGGTGGGAGCCGAGCCCCATGTGCGTGATGCTCTCGTGCCCCGCGCCGTCGATCGAGATGAACGCATCGATACGCGGGCCGCCGTCGCGGAACAGATACTTCATGCCGCGCAGATCGCCGAGGCCTTCCTCCCCGACCGTTGCGATGAAGAGCAGGTTTGCGCTCGTCTGGATGTCTGCCTCGTTGAGCACGCGCAGGAGCGCGAGCACGGCGACGAGGCCGCGCGTATCGTCGGCGATGCCCGGAGCGAACAGCGTATCGCCTCGCTGGCGTACGGTGACGTCCGTACCCTCCGGGAATACCGTGTCGAGGTGACCCGTTACCGCGACGACCTCCTCCGATCCCGTGCCACGTCGCAGACCGATCACGTTGCCCTCCACGTCGGTCCAGGCCGAGTCGACCCCCAGGTCGAGCAACATCTCCATGAAGCGGGCGCCCCGGACCTCTTCCATGAAGGGCGGCGCCGGAATCTCGGTGAGCGCGATCAGATCCGCCATCGCGCGCGCGTCTCGCTCGTCCACGAGCTGCAGGGCGCGGACCACCGCGGGACTCGCGGCCAGCGCGGCCATCTCCTCCTGGTAGTCCACCTCTTGAGCGTCGCCCGCGGTCGGAAGGCCGAGAAGGGCTCCGGCGAGTATGAGAAGGGTCTTTTGTGCGAATGCCTTCATCGGGCCCGCGCTCCATGAGCTGTCGTGTCGGTAGCCAGTGTGGCCATAAAACCGGCCGCGGGGAAGATAGCGACCGAAAGCGGGTCGAGCGTCGCTCCACGCGAGCTTGTCACGGAAAACTGCAGGAATCGGGCCAGAACGGAACTGAACCCGCTTGATTAGCGTACTGCTTTCATCGAAGGTTCGGCCCACTTTCCCTGCCACCGACCGTCGTCTCGACGGGCTCGTTCACGCCGGAGCACCATCGACGGTGACCCACCAATCTCCCGGGGCTCTTCCACTCCCCGACCCGATCGTCAGGTGGTTCGCAGGCGTAGGGCGTACGACGCGCCTCACACTCGAGCATGCGGGCGGGTTGGGTGTGCTCTCCTGGGAGCTCGTGCTGGTCATGGTGCGGCTGAAGGTCTCCATCCGCTCGATCCTCAATCAGATGTACATCATGGGGATCCAGTCTCTCCCCATCGTGATCGTCACGGGATCGCTCGCCGGGATCGTGACGAGTCAGCAGGGCGGGTATCAGATGACCAGCGCCATGCCGAGCTACGTATTGGGCAGCTTGGTCGTGGAAACGATCGTGCTCGAGATGGGTCCTGTGCTGACCGCTCTCGTGCTGGTGGGCCGAATCGGCGCTCGCATCACGGCCGAACTCGGCACCATGGTCGTCTCCGAGCAGATCGACGCGTTCAAATCGTTGGGCCGCGATCCGGTCGCGATTCTCGCCGCGCCGCGGGTCATAGCCGGAGTTCTCGTATTGCCCTTGCTCGTCGGAATCGCGGACTTGATCGGGATCCTCGCGGGCGCCGGGGCGGCCTATCTGACCGTCGGGCTCGGCGCGGAGTCGTTCTTCTACGGGGCGCGCCTCTTCTGGCACGACTGGGACCTCCTCTACTCGTTGACGAAGGCGGTGGTTTTCGGGCTCTCGATCCCCCTCATCTCGGTTCACATGGGTCTGAAAACCAAGGGTGGCGCGGAAGGCGTCGGCATCACGACCACCCAGGCCGTGATGTTCATGACGCTCACGATTCTGATTCTCGACGCGATGTTCCCGCCGTTCATGCTGAACTGAGTGCTGAATTGAAGAGGCGCGCGACGTGATCGAGTATCGAAACATCCATAAGGGGTTCGACCTGCCGGTGCTTACGGGCGTCGACATGCGCGTCGAGACCGGAGAGATGTTTGCGTTGTTCGGACCCTCGGGTACCGGCAAGAGCGTGCTGCTCAAGACGACCATCGGCCTCGTCATCCCCGACATCGGGGACGTCGAGGTCGACGGAGTATCGGTGTACCGGGGGGGGCGCGGGGCCGTAGAGGTCATTCGGAAGAAAGTCGGCTACGTCTTTCAGCATTCGGCCCTCTTTGACTCGCTGAACGTCTTCGACAACGTCGGAATGGGACTTCCGGAGGACGTACTAGCGCGCTTGCCGCGCAAGGAGATGGCGGCAAAGGTTTGGGAGGCGCTCGAGCTCGTGAATCTGGAGCCGCGGGAGATCCTCTCAAAGATTCCGTCGGAGCTCTCCGGCGGCATGAAGAAGCGAGTCGGCATCGCCCGGGCGATCATCGGGCGCCCGGAGGTTCTACTGTGGGACGAACCAACGACAGGGTTGGACCCCATCAACACAGCGGCGGTCGAGCGTCTCATCCAGCGGCTGTCGAGGGAACTCGAAGTGACATCCCTCCTCGTGACTCACGACATCGAAGGTGGACTAATGATCTGTGACCGGGTTGCCATGCTCGACAGCGGCACTATTCGTTTCTGTGGAACGCCGGACGAGTTCCGGGCTTGCCAAGACCCGGTGGTCCAGGCGTTCGTGGACCGCGAGGCCGCCGAGGCCGCGCTCGACCTGGTCTTGGAGTCTTATGACTGACGTGCCTCAAGCTTCGGGACGGCGGACGCCGTCCGATAAAGAGCTCGCCGACTATGTACCCCCGGTCACGCGGGGTCGCGAGGCCCGGCTGGGCATCTTCGTGATCTTCGGCTTGCTCTCGTTCGGCGCGGTGCTGTTCATGCTGACGTCTCCCGCAACGCTTCGGGGCCGCCACATACTTCACACCGTGGTCGACGACGCGGGTGGCGTCCGCCGCGGCGACCCAGTCCATATGCGCGGTGTGATCATTGGCCGCATCCAACGCTTCGAGATGCGGAGCGACGGCCTGGTCACGATTTCACTCGAGATCGAGGCCCAGTGGGAGGTCCCGCGGGGCTCTACCACGCGCCTCGGTGCATCCGGGATGTTCGGCGGGCGCACCCTCGAGATTGTTCCGACTTCCCAGACGGTCTACTACGTCGAAGGTGACACGCTACCGGGAGTGGGTGGAAGAGCAGGGGGAATCCTAGGATCGATGGACGATCTGAGCGGTCAGGCCAGCACCGTGATGACCCAACTCGAGTCGTTTCTCAACGACGAGACGATGGCTTCGGTGCAGGGGGGGGCCCGCGAGTTCGAGGCGCTCTTGATCGAGGTGTCCAGCGTCGTGCGCGAACAGCGTTCCGCGATGAGCACGCTCATCGAGACGCTTCAGGCGTCCGCGGAAGGCATCCAGGGAGCGGCTGAGGCGGGGCCCGACCTCGCGAGCGCGATCGCCCGCGCCGACTCCGTCATGATGACCCTCAACGGGACGAGCGCCACGCTCGACGGGACGATCAGGACGCTCCGCTCCCTGCTCGACAAGATCGACAGTGGTGAGGGAACGCTGGCCATGTTGGTGAACGACGGCGCCCTATACGTGAGCCTCACGAACGCGAGCGAACAGTTCTTGAGCCTCCTTCAGGACTTCCGGGACAACCCGAGGAAGTACATCAATATTTCGATCTTCTAGCGGCTGGCGAGCTCCTGGCTGTCATGAGCGGTCCGTCGGTCACCTCTGAGACGGAGAACTCGTCGCCTTTCCGACACTCCTCGCGACTGCCAGACCTCTCGCCAGGGCCCGGAGCCCTCGCGTCTAAACCCTGATGCCTCCCGTAGCGCTACCAGCCCGGGGCGAGGTTGAACCCCCAGTGCCATCCCTTCTCCGGCCTCTGCCAGGGATACGCGTAGTACGCCTCGAGAATCATGAAACCGAGCACGTTGAACCTGGCGGAGATACCGGTCGAGAAGACCGGGACACGCTCGCTCGAAGAGCGACTCCACTCGAGCGTTGGTGGATTGTCCGGATCCCAGGCCAAGCCACCGTCGGCGAAGAGCACGAGCTCGGTCGGCAGGAACGGGAAGTTGATGATTCCGTACTGCTCGACCCCGATGAACGGAACCCGGAGCTCGAGACTACCGACGGCCAGACGCTGTCCGAACAGACGATTGAAGCTTGGGCACGAGTCATCTTCCGTGGGAACGCACTCCCCCGCCCCGAAGCTCTCGAAGGCGTAGCCACGGATGAACGTCTCGTAACCGAGGAACAGAGGCTGGATCCGGAGATTCTGCTGGCTGAACTGACTAATCGTCCCTACCGACGTGGAGTTCTCTTCGAGTGTGAGACCGTACCGACCGTAGTGTAGAGCGCGAACGCCGACCGTGAGATTCCTCGTTGGCGAGAAGTACCGGCGCCAGTCCCCGACGACAGTCGTGAACCCTAGCGTGCCTTCCGTCTGTTCCACTGAGAACCGATATCGGCCGCCGCGGACCGGGGATACGAACCCAAAAAAGGCGTTGTCACCCACGAGCGCCACGGATGCCGTCGCCATGTTGATCGCTTCCGGTGAGCACAAGCGATCACCGGGGAACCGGCATAGCTCGTCCTGACCCTCACGCTTGAAGTCGAAGATTCGCCCGAACCCGTCCGTGTAGAACTTGTCCACTTCGATGTCGTAGCCGATCCGCGTCAGTCCCACCGACATTTCGAACCGCTGCGTCGACGAAAACGGGTAGGCGACCTGGCCGTTCAGCGAAGACTGGATGATCCGGTAGCGGACCAGCCCCGAGTAGAAGCCTCGTTCGTCCTCTCCGAAGTCGTAAAAGCCGAATAAATACGGAATATGACCCGCGCCCACGCCCCAGTTCCACCGGTTGGACAGGTCGGTGTAGAACGCTTGTCCTCCGATGTCCTTGAAGGTGCCCTGGGCCTGCGCCGAGACACCGAGCACATGGTTCCCCAGCATGTCGCTGAAGTACGCCGAAGCGCCGCCACCGATGTAGCTGCCGAAGTTGCCGGTGCCGACGCCGATGGAGGGCTGTCCCACGAAGTCCAATGACAGCTCGGATTTGTACTCCTCAGTATCCGCGTCCGTCCACGTGTTGGAGGGCAGCAGCCCCGTCTCCGAGTCCGCGAGGTAGGTCGCGATCCGGCTGAAGCGGTCCGGATTGGCCGGCGGGAGCTTGCGGCCCGGCTGATCCCGTGCGTTGTCGACGATCTCGACCAACGGGGCGTCGTCGGCGATCTGCTTTGTATAGATGTGGAACTCCAGCTCGTCGAAGACCGTGTACGCTACCGTTCCGTCGTCGGCCACAGTCATCGCGGGCGACAGATACGTGTGCCCGCTGACCGCGGTCGCCAGGTTCGTGATCCTACGCACGTCTCCGCTCTGGAAACTGAGCTCGTACACGTCCGTCACCCCATCCTGGTCGGACAGGAAGTACAGCTTGTCGTTGTCCGCGCCGTACTGCGGGTTGATGTGCTTCACGTTGCCGAAGACCGGGATGACGCGAACCTGGTTGGTCGCGATATCGATCGTGGCGAGCTGGAACGCGCTGTAGGTGAGCCGCTCGAAGTTCGTCTCTGGACCGCGGTCACTCGTGAACGCGATCGTCCGACCGTCCGGTGCCCACGCGGGCTGCAGGTCGGCGTACTTGTCATTCGTGAGCTGGATCGTCTCGTCGGAGTCGAGGTCGTAGAGAAAGAGGTCGGTGATCCCGCCCACCGAGCCGGAGAAGGCCAGATACCGGCCGTCCGGCGACCATGCGGGATTGGTGACCGCGCCGATCTCCTCGAAAGCGATCCTCCTCTGGATCCGCCCATTGGCGGTGCCGACGATGACGATCTGGTTGTCACCGTCCGCGGTCACTACGTACGCGAACCGCTCGGAGTCCGGCGACCACGTCCCAGAGGAGTCGATGTAGCGCAAAGCGTCGATGTGCGGATCGGAGTTGGCGCTCGAGAGCTTTCGGATGATTCGGCCGGTCGCCACCTCCGCCAGGAACAGATCGACGGAGAAGAGGTCCTTTTCGGACATGAAGGCCACGTAGCGGCCGTCTGGGCTGATCGCTGGGGAGATGTTGGTACTACCCGAGCCCGTGCTCGGTGCGAGAATCAGCGTGCCCTGGTCCTGCGGCGCGCTCCGCCCCTCCATGATCGGCAGGTATTCCTCGGCGGTCTTGTCCTTCCAGCGTACCGACAGCGTGTCCGTCGAGAGTCCCAATACCTGTTCGATCGCGCCCTCGAACCCGACGCGCAGCGAACGCCGGAAGATCTGGATGACGGCGTCGTCTCCGTAGGTCCCGCCGATGTAGGCCCACAGAGCCTGGCCGAACCGGTACGGGAAGAACTTTCGCTCGCGGGTCATCTGCCGGATCGTCGGCAGCTCGTCCCTGCGGATGGCGTCGCGAATCCACATCGCGGTCAGCGGGTCGTCGCGGCCGACCGACATGTACTCGGCCATGCCCTCGATGAGCCAGAGCGGCAGGGTCATGAGTCCCTGAATGCCGCCGCCACGTCTCGACTGGGCGATGTTGTACTGGAACGCGTGCACGAGCTCATGACCGAGCACGTGGTCCGTATCCCAGTACGAGCCCGCGAGCGGCATGATCACCCGGTTCTTGAGCGATTCCGTCACTCCACCGGTGCCTTCACCGATGAACCCGGACAGCGTGTTCGTCTGCTGGAAATCCGGATGGTCCGCGTACAGAATTACCGGCTTGGATTGCTCGAACTCGTGCTGGAACGCGCGCGCGAAGCGCTCGTACCAGCGCTCGCCCATGCGGGCGGCGTCGCGCACCGCCTCAGTCTCTTCCGGATAGAAGTGGAAGTCGAAGTGATCGGTTCGAAGGATCTTGAAATCGAAATCGTCGAATTGGACCTTATTGCGTCCGAAGTACTGCGCTGATCCGGACTGCGGAACAGACGCGAGCGCAGCCGCGGCGAGCGCCGCGCCCAGCATCGTCCGGCGCCCGATTGACGCGAGCTTCGAGGATTGCATCTTCATCACCGCCTGAATTGAATTGCCACCGCCCGACCCATCCATTACGACGGTCGGCGTCGGCGAAACCACACATACCGAGTCTCGCCTCAAGAGTTTCGTTATTGTACCGCTGGGGGGAACCATACTGAGATTCTCCCGACTTCAGGATCGGGATGCAAGCAAGATCCCTGCCTTCCGTGTCCTGGCAGTGCGTCGACCTCGTGCCCAAACCTACGCAGCGGTGATGAAACTGCTTTCTGTTGTGGCCTTTCTGACGGTCCTGGCCGCCTGCCAAGAAGCCAGCCCACCGACGTTGTCAGTGTCGTTCGAAGCCATGGTGTCGCCCGCCGGAGGTGACAGCGCAGAGCCGTTCCTGTCCGCGTCTGAGGACGCAGTGTACCTGAGCTGGCTGCAACGGGGGGAAGGATCATATCACGAGCTCCGCTTCTCCACGCTCGCACACGACGGCTGGAATGATGCGTCGGTAATCGCGGGAGGTGATCGGTTCTTCGTCAACTGGGCCGACTTTCCGTCGGTATCGCCGGGGCCCCAGGGCACGCTCTGGGCGCACTGGCTCCAGCGCGGAGACGCCGGAGGATACGACTACGGTGTGCGGGTGGCCCGCTCCGCCGACCAGGGCGTCACGTGGTCCGAACCCTGGACTCCGCACGAGGACGGTACGCCTACGGAGCATGGATTCGTCAGTGTCTTTTCGTGGGAGGCGAGCGTCGGGTTCGCTTGGCTGGATGGGCGCCAGACCGTCGCCGGTTCCGGTGGAGATGCTGCGACGCACGCCATGACGCTACGATCCCGCGAGGTCTCCGCGGACGGCACTCCGGGCCCCGAGACGCTTCTGGACGGCCGGGTCTGTGACTGCTGCCAGACGGATGCCACGATCACACCGTCGGGTCCCGTAGTCGTTTATCGGGACCGGACTGAAGAACCCGAAGTCCGTGACATCTACATCACGAGGTACGTGGATGGCGCTTGGACCGAGGGTACGGCGGTCCACGACGATGGTTGGTTCATCTGGGGCTGCCCCGTGAATGGTCCGGCCGTGGCGGTGGCAGGCGAGAACCTCGCCGTGGCGTGGTTCACCGGCGCGGGAGACGAGCCCCGTGTGAAGGTCGCGTTCTCGGCCGACGACGGCGCCACCTTCGGCGCGGCGACCGTGATCGATGGTGGGAACCCCGCGGGCCGCGTCGCGGTTGTGGGGTTGCGGGACGGGAGCGCGCTCGTCGCATGGCTCGAACGGACCGGAGGGGAAGACGCGGAGGTTCGCCTGCGTCGCGTAAGAGCGGACGGGACGATGTCGGGAAGCGTGAATCTGACGGCGTCATCGTCGTCTCGGGCGAGTGGCTTCCCGCAGATGGTCCAGGCCCCTGACGGCTCACTGGTGATGGCGTGGACCGACGTATCTGTCGAACCCTCGCAGGTACGCGTGACACGATTGCATTTGGAAGACCAATGAACATTAGAACGATGACCGCGATGGTGCTGGCCGCCGCAACCGTGGCGTGCGCGCGGTCCGACGCGCCGGCGCCGCCCAGGATGGGATTCCCGGTGCCCAGCTACGAGGCGGTGGATCTACAGGGAGAAATGGTCTCGCTCGAGTCGCTCAAGGGCCAGGTCGTGCTCTTGAACATGTGGGCCACGTGGTGTGCCCCGTGTCGCCAAGAGACGCCGTTCCTGCAGGAGCTCTACGAACAGCACGAAGCAGAGGGGTTCCAGATCGTTGGCGCCTCCATGGACACTGGCAGCGCCGCGGACCAGGTCGAGATGTTCAAGGAGGAGTACGGCGTTACTTATACGATCCTCCTCGATCCACAGATGCGCGGCATGGACAGCTATCAGGTGTTGGGCCTTCCCGCGACGTTTCTGATCGACCGGGAGGGGATCCTACGTTGGATGAAGTACGGGCCGCTGAACGAGACCGATTCGGACTTCCAACAGGCTCTGGAGGACGCGCTACGTTGAAGCCCGTCGACCCGGCTGGAGTCGACACTCCAATCGGGTACGTCGATCTCGGGCGCGTTCGGGCGAATGCACAGCGCGTCGCCGACTACGCTGCGCAGCACGGCTTCGCTTGGCGTCCGCATATCAAGACCCACAAGTCGCTCGAGGTTGCGCGCATGCAACTGGAGGCGGGCGCGCGAGGGCTCACGGTCGCCACGCTCCGAGAAGCGGAGGTGATGTCGACGCTCACGAGTGATCTTCTGCTCGCATACCCGCCGGTCGGCGACGCCAAGCTCGAGCGGCTCGTGTGCTTGCCGGCGTCGCTCGACCTCAAGGTCGCGCTCGACTCGGCCGATGTGCTCGAGTCCGTAGCGGCCGCTGCTGCCGCCCGAGACCGCGTCATAGGCATCCTGGTCGAGCAGGACGTGGGTCTCGGACGGGTCGGCGTCCAGACCTCCGCCGACGTCGTTCGCCTTGCGACGCTCGCGTCTTCCTTGAAGGGAGTGGAGTTCAGGGGCCTGATGTTCTATCCGGGCCACATCCGCATGCCGCAGGACAAGCAGCGCGAACCTCTGGCGCGTGTGTGCGAGCAGCTCACCGACACCTACGCCGCGCTCGAGGGCGCCGGCTTCAGCCCCGGTATCGTCAGCGGAGGCTCAACCCCCACGCTTTGGCACAGCCACCAGTTTCCTGGCCTGACCGAGATCCGCTCGGGGTCGTGCATCTTTTTCGATCGGGAGGGACTGGCAGTGGGTGTTGCCTCACACGATGACCTCGCGTATACGGTGCTCGCGACTGTCGTTAGCACCGCCGTGCCCGGACACGCGGTCGTCGACTCGGGGTCGAAGGCGCTCGCGAAGGAGGGCCCCGGAGGAGAAGGTGGCTTCGGCGTGCTGTTCGACCACCCCGATGTCGAGGTTGTCTCCCTCTCGGAGGAGCACGGCGTGCTCGACCTGTCCAGAACGGCGTGGCGGCCCGCGATCGGCGAGCGGGTTCGGATCGTTCCGAACCACGTGTGCGTGTCGGTGAACCTCCAGGAGGAGCTTCTCGCCAGAGACAGTGACGCGCATTCGATGCTGGCCTTGGAGGGAAGGGGGCGTGGCCCGTGGATCGGCTGAGCCCAGGGCGTCTCGAGGAGATCCTCGCCACCGCGGCCGGCGCGCGCGTGCTCGTGGTCGGCGACCTGATGCTCGACCGGTACATCTCCGGTCCCGTAGATCGTGTATCACCCGAAGCCCCGGTGCCTGTCGTGCGGGTGGCCGAGACCAGCGCCACGGTCGGGGGGGCTGGCAATGTAGCAGCCAACGTCGCTGCCCTGGGCGCCACGTGCCGCGTTGTGGCTTGTGTCGGAGTTGATTCGGCTGGTGAGCTACTCGAGGCCGAGCTCTCCCGACTCGGGCTCGGGACCGACGGCCTCGTCAGGACCGATGAGCGACCAACCACCGAGAAGACGCGGGTCCTGGCGCTCCGCCAGCAGATCGTGCGCTTCGACGTGGAGGACGACGGCGACGTGAGCGTCGGCCTCGCGCGATCGCTTTGCGACAAGGTCGAGCAGCTCGCCGTCGACAGCGATGTGCTGGTCATGCAAGACTACAACAAGGGAGTCCTCACGCCGTCGGTCATCTCGTCGGTCATCGAGGCCGGCGTGCGACTAGGATTGCCCACGGTGGTCGATCCCAAGCAACGCAATTTCTCGTCCTACGGGGGCGTGACCGTCTTCAAGCCCAACGCCAAGGAGCTCGGCGACGCACTCGGGGACTTCATTCACGCGGACGACGCGGATTGGATGGAGGCCACGCGCGAGAGACTCGGGTGCCAGAACCTGCTGCTCACCCTCGGCGAGCACGGCATGGCGTTGCAGACCGCGGAGGGCACGTCGGTGAGGATCCCGACAGCAGCGCGCGGCGTGTACGACGTGTCGGGTGCGGGGGACACCGTCACGGGCGTCGTTGCGGTCGTACTCGCGGCCGGTGGCACCGCCACGGAAGCCGCGATGCTCGCCAACCACGCCGCCGCTATCGAAGTCGGCAAGGCCGGCGTGGCGACCGTTTCGCCTGATGAGCTGCGCGCGCACGTCGCGCACCACGGCCCCGAATAGAGCCACGCCGACACAAACACACTACGGAGCACCCGAGATGAGCGAGCTCAAGCGCGTCCACACCGACCACGCCCCGGCCGCGATCGGTCCGTACTCCCAGGCGATCGTCACCGACGGATGGGTTTTCTGTTCGGGTCAGATTCCGCTGGATGCGGCGTCCGGCGAACTCAGCGGTGGTGACGTTGCCACGCAGACCGACCTGTGCCTCAAGAACCTCGCGCGCGTGCTCGAGGCCGCGGGCTCGTCGCTCCAGAGCGTGGTGAAGACCACGGTGTTTCTCTCCGACATGAACACGTTCGCGGAGATGAACGAGGTCTACGCGCGGCACTTCGGAGACCATCGGCCGGCTCGCGCCACGGTGCAGGCGGCGGCGCTCCCCAAGTTCTGTGACGTCGAGATCGAGTGCGTCGCGCGGGTAGCAGACTAGCGGTCCGTGGCTAGATTCGTGTAAAGACACGCAACCCCTTACGCCTCAGAGGCACTTACCCCGATGTGGACAACCCTTCGAAGCCACGCGCAGACTGCGCTGGCACTGACGGTCGTGCTGCCGCTCACCTTCACTCCCGCTCTAGCGCAGGAGTACGACGAAGACATCTACGACGCTCTGAGCTGGCAAAACGTCGGCCCCAACCGCGGCGGTCGCTCTACCGCGGTCGCGGGCAGCGACGCTCGCCCCCTCGAGTACTACTTCGGCGCGACCGGTGGGGGGCTGTGGAAGACGACGGATGGCGGCAGCAATTGGAGTGTGATGACCGACGGGAAGATCACGAGCTCGTCGGTCGGAGCGGTGGCCGTGTGCGAAGCGGATCCCGACGTCGTGTACATCGGCACCGGCGAGACGCAGATCCGCGGCAACATCATTCAGGGCGACGGTGCGTACAAATCGACCGACGGCGGGAGTACGTGGCAGCACATCGGTCTGCGCGAGACCCAGAACATCAGTCGGATCCGCATCCACCCAGAGGACTGCGACGTCGCCTGGGTGGCAGCCTTCGGCGTGCACTCGGCTTCCAACCCCGAGCGCGGTGTCTTCAAGACCGTCGACGGGGGTGAGAGCTGGGAGCTGTCGCTCTTCAAGAGTGCGAAGGCAGGTGCGACCGACCTCGTGCTCGACCCGAACAACCCGGACGTCCTGTATGCGACGATCTGGGAGGCGTGGAGGAAGAGCTGGGGCATGAGCTCGGGTGGAGACGATTCGGGTCTCTGGAAGTCGAGCGACGGCGGCGATACGTGGAGCGACATTACGTCGAGGCTCGGCCTCGAACCGGCTGGACCGATCGGGAAGATGGGTGTCGCGGTATCGGGTGCGAACTCCGACCGGGTCTGGGTGCTCGTCGAGCACGAGCCGGGCGGCGGCGTATTCCGCTCCGACGATGCCGGTGAGAGCTGGCAGCGAGTGAACGAAGAGCGCAAGCTCCGTCAGCGCGCGTTCTACTACACACGCATCTACGCGGACCCTCAGGACGAGGACGTGGTCTACGCCCTCAATACCGGGCTCTACAAGTCGACCGACGGTGGAGAGACGTTCCCGGACGGGATCAGCGTGCCGCACGGCGACAACCACGACCTCTGGATCTCCGCCTCGGACCCTGATCGCATGATCAACTCGAACGACGGCGGCGCGAACGTCTCCGTCAACGGCGGACAGAGTTGGACGGATCAGGAGTACCCGACAGCGCAGTTCTACCGCGTGATCACGACGAACCACGAGCCGTATCACATCTGTGGCGCGCAGCAGGACAACTCCACCGCTTGCACGCCATCGAGTGGCTGGAATCACCTGTCGGCCGCCGGAGGCTTTGGGGGCGGCGGCTATTTCTATTCGGTTGGCGGCTGCGAGAGCGGGTATATCGCTCCGCATCCGGAGGATGTCGACGTGTTCTACGCAGGATGCTACGGCGGCTCACTCTCGCGCTATGACCACGGCACGGGTTTCTCTCGGTCGATCAGCGTGTGGCCGGAGAATCCGATGGGCGAGTCAGCGGAGGATATCCGCGAACGTGTGCAGTGGACCTATCCGATCGTTTTCGACAAGCACGACTCGGGCATCCTCTACACGGCCACTCACAGGGTCTGGCGGACGCTCACCGAGGGTCAAAGCTGGGAGCAGATCAGCCCCGATCTCACGCGGAACGATCCCCTCACGGTCGGACCGTCCGGCGGACCGATCACGAGGGACCAGACGGGCGTGGAAACATACGCGACCGTCTTTGCCATCGCGCCGTCCCCCCACGACCCCAACGTGATCTGGGCGGGTTCGGACGACGGCTACGTGCACGTGACCCGTGACGCGCGGGCGGCGTCGCCCTCTTGGGTCAACGTCACGCCGGCCGACGCACCCGACTTCGTGCGCATCAACACCATCGAGGCGTCACCGACCACGCCGGGCAAGGCGTACGTCGCAGGCATCCGCTACCTCGTGGACAACGACCGCAGCCCCTACGTCTGGAAGACCGAGGACTACGGTCAGAGCTGGACCAAGATCGTGAACGGCATCCCCGCGGACGATTTCATCCGTGCGGTACGTGAAGATCCGGAGCGGCCGGGCCTGCTGTACGCGGCCTCGGAGCGCACGGTCTACATCTCGTGGAACGACGGTGCGAACTGGCAGCCGCTGACGATGAATTTGCCGGTCGTACAGGTCTCCGACCTGGTGGTCGAGGACCACGACCTGGTGATCGCCACGCACGGACGCGCGTTTTGGGTGATGCGCAACATCGACGTCTTGCGCCAGATGAACCCGGAGGTGGTGACGTCGGACTTCTGGCTCTTCGATCCGCGTGACCCGGTCCGCCGCTTCGACAACACGGCGGACATCTATTACTACCTGCCGTCGGATGCGGAGGAGGTCCTGATCGAGTTCGCGGACGCGAACGGGAACGTCCTGATCTCGTCCTTGTCGGCCGACTCCGCCGCCGCGGATGACGATGACGAGTCTACAGGCGGTGGAGGCTTCGGTGGATTCGGTGGTGGTAGTGCGCGGCCCTCGAAGACGGAGGGGTCGAACCGCTTCCGGTGGAACATGCGTCTCGAGGGCTGGACCGATTTCGAGGGCCGGATTTTCTGGGCTGCAGGCAACCAGGGTCCGGCGGTGGTGCCGGGTCGCTATCAGGTGCGGCTCACCGTGGATGGAGAGACCGAGACACGGGACTTCGAGATCAGGATGAATCCGCGCGCGCTCGCCCAAGGCGTCACGGTGGCGGATCTGCGGGAGCGCTTCGACTTCGCGGTCCGGATCCGGGATCGGGTCACGGAAGCGCACGAGGCCGTCCTGCGCATCCGCTCCATCAAGAGTCAGGTCGACGAGCGCTTGGAAGAGAACGACAACTCCGAGCTGGCTTCGCTGGGTGCCACCGTGAACGAGCGCTTGGGCGGTGTGGAAGGCGAGATCTATCAAGTTCGGAACCGCTCCAACCAGGACCCGCTCAACTACCCGATCAAGCTGAACAACAAGATCGCTGCCCTGCAAAACCTCGTAGAGGGCCCGGAGAGCCGGCCAACCGATCAGTCCTACGAAGTGTTCGAAGTGCTCTCGAGCGCTCTCGAGCAAGAGTTGGAGCAGATGACGTTGATCATCCAGCAGGAGCTGGCCCGTCTCAATGAGTTGCTGCGCGAGCTCGGGCTCGAGCCGATCGATGCCGAGCGGCTGATCACATGAGCCGTGGCGCGGTTACCGTTTTGCTGGCCCTCGTCGTCACGGTCTCCGCGTGTGGCGGAGGTCGCGCCGGTGCGAATCCGTTTTCGAGGGGTCGGGGCGCGCCGACGGCGATCCAGATATTCGTCGACAACCAGAACTTCAGCGACATGACGTTGCTGGCGGTCACCACGCGGGGCCGCCAGCCACTGGGCCGCATCGGCGGCGTGTCCCAACGCTCGTTCACGCTCAACTGGCAGGGGTTGGACGGGCTGAGGATCCGCATCGAAGT
>JADFSR010000056.1 GCA_022560615.1 Gemmatimonadota bacterium | reverse complement strand
GGTCTCGCTCGACAGCCGCAGCGTCTGTGCCGCCCGCGAGGTTCGCGAATAACGTAACGTCGGTTTCTTCGAGGCGTGCCCGGTGCCAATGGCGGGATATCGTCAGTCTGTATCGGCTCTGGTTCCGGCTTGGGGTCTTTGGCGGTTGCTTCGACCTCTAGCGCTGCCTTGTCAGCCGCGATCTTTTCGCCTTTGGCCTTCTGCTTGAGGATGTCGCCGAACTGCTTGGCGAGGGCTTTGTCGGCCTCGGTCGGTTCGACCGGCGCGGACGACCGCTCGGTAGAAGGCTTGACGACGGAATAGGTCCTCTCAGTCTCATTGATCGCGTTGACCTCGGCGATCAGGCCCGCGGCTTTGCCAAAGGCGTCGCTTCTCAGGCTCTTGAAACGCCCCTTCGCGGCCCGGTTGTGCTGGCTTAAAGATCCGCCAAGGACTTTCGTGAGCTCGAGCGTTCCGTCCGCCCCGATGGTGAGTTCGAGCGAGACGCCCTTGCCGCATGCGACATCGAGGACCTCGTCGTCCTCGCCCATCTCAGTGAGTAGGGCGATCTGCCGGTATAGGTCGACACCCCCGGGAGGAAAGAGAAGGCGGGGACTCAACCGGACCAGATCGAGCATGGAGGGAACGGTCGGGGCGTACCCGGCCGTCCCAGCATCGGTTGGCGGCATGGCGGGAAAGGTAGGGGGCGGGGCGCCGGGGGCAACGCACAGGGCGGCGCCGAGCTCCGAGCGCTCAGCAGTTGGACGGCCGCACCGAGCTGGCGCCCCCACCGGAGGATCCGGGCGGAGTGAAGGGCTCGAGGCGACCGAAGGTCCTGAGCCACCTGTACATCCATACCACATCGAGTATCCTTAGGCATGTCGTATGACGCGTTAGCGATCGATCAGGAGTACATACTATGACTGTCGTCACCGTCTCTCCCAAGTACCAGGTGGTCATTCCGAAGGATGTGCGAGAGGCGCTTGGAATCCGCCCGGGACAGAAGGTCCAGGCGTTCGCCGTGGGAGAGCGGGTCGAGCTCATCCCGGTCGAGCCCCTCAGGAATCTCCGGGGGTTCTTGAACGGCGTCGTGCCTGACCTCGAACGCGAGCCCGACCGGCTGTGAACGTCGTCGACTCCCCGGGCTGGATCGAGTACTTCAACGGCGGCCCGAACACCCGGTTCTTCTCCCGTACGATCGAGAACGTGGCCGAACTTGAGGTACCCACCATCACACTCCTCGAAGTCTACCGACACCTTCTTCGACATCAGGGACCGGACGATGCGCTCAGAGCCGTGGCCGGGATGCAGCAGGGTCACGTCGTAGATCTGGATCGAGCTCTAGCGCTTCAGGCGGCCGAGATCGGAGTCGAGCACAAGCTGCCTCTGGCCGACAGCATCATCATGGCCACCGCGAGGGCGCATGAAGCTGTGTTGTGGACGCAGGACTCGGACTTCGAGGGGTTGGACGGAGTTCGTTTTCGGGCCAAGCCGGATGACCACTAGAGTCTTCGAAGTCTTCACGGACTTCGTCTGACCGTGGTGCTACTTGAGCACGCCCTGAGCGTTGTGGGAAGGCTGGGGGCTGCATGGGGCCTCGCCGGCGTCGGCCTCCTCCTCGGCAGCGCCGTCTACCGGCTGACCCCCAGCGCCGTTCGGACCTTCGACTATCCCCTCGACATGCTACAGTGGGGCTTCCTGGTGGTGTGGGTGGTCCTCATGGCCGTCTTTGAGGGATACCTCGGCTTTCAGAGGTCCTTCTCTCCGCGCGTGGCTGCCCGGGCCAAGTACCTGACCGAGCGCCCGCACGCAGTCCGCTCGCTCTTTGCACCGTTCTTCTGCATGGGGTACTTCCACGCCACCCGCAGCGTAAAGATCCGGTCGATCCTGCTGACCGTCGGCATCGTGGGCTTGGTGATGGCCGTTCGCCGGATGCCTCAGCCGTGGCGCGGGATCGTGGATCTCGGGGTCGTGCTCGGGCTGAACTGGGGGATCATCAGCATCGGGGTTTTGGCGTTCATGGCCTTCGCCACCGACGGGTTCGACCATTCGGCGGAGACTCCGGGGGACGCGTAGGGGCCCCGGGACTACCAAGACCCCACACGCTTTCGCTGGACCAAATCCGCCAAAGAAAGTGATCCTTGCCGGTTTCCCAGGGAGGGCTCCCGATGCGCTGCCGGAAGGTACCGCTTGCTTCCGTTGTGATCGTCCTGGCTGCCAGCTCAACGGCGTGCGGCGGATCGCCGGGCACGGAGCCCGAAGTCTCGCCCGTTGAGAACGAGCTGCCGGTGGCGGTCGCCGGGCCCGATCAGGAGGTGACAGCGGGGGCCACCGTCGGCCTCGATGGTAGCGGTTCATCTGACGCGGACGGATCCAGCTTGGCGTATCTCTGGTCGATACGGACGCGTCCGGAGGGGAGCGCTGCAGCGCTCCAGGACTCGACTTCCAGCGCACCGTCCTTTACGGCCGATCTCGCTGGTCAGTACTTGATCACGCTCTCCGTCGACGACGGCCGGCTGACCAGCGCGCCAGATACCGTGGCCGTACTCGCCCTCCGGCCCAATAATCCGCCGGTGGCGAATGCTGGCGCCGATCTGACGTTCGACGTGGGGGCTGAAGTGCGGCTCGACGGTAGCGCCAGCTCCGATCCGGACGGCGATCCCCTCGGCTTTTCCTGGACTTTCGCCTCGGTTCCGAAGGGAAGTGTCGTGGTGCTTTCGGACACCACGAGCGGCAACCCACGCTTCACGCCGGACTTGGTGGGAGCGTACGCGGTGCGATTGGTGGTCAGCGATCAGCAGGTGACGAGTGATCCGGACACGGTAACCATCACGGCCACGGCCGTGTGTGTTTCGAATCCGAAGCCAGTTTTCACGCAGCACATTACCGATCTGAGTCAGCTGGACGTCGTCATACCGCCAGGCTCGGTCTCCGGGGACCACATCTCGAGTCACTCCTATCTCGGTAACACGGTGCCAGCCAACGTGCCCGTCTATGCGCCGGTCGATGCGCATCTCATCAACGGCGTCCACTATCAGAGCGACGGATTGAGCCAGTACTCCCTGTACTTCCGCGTGAGTTGCGAGGTGATGTTCATTCTGGGTCACTTCGTGAGCCCGACCGATTCGATCAAGTCCATGTTTGCGGATACGCCCTCGGCCGATACCCGCACAGGGGATGACTTCGAGGACCCGCCTCTGTTTCAGGCGGGCGAGTTGCTCGGATACACGACAGGCGTGCCCTCCAGTGGTCGCTGGGACTTCGGCGTGTATAACACCGAGCACGTGAACACGTTCGGCAACAACGCCCGCTACGAGTACGCGTGGCGAGACCTCAACTCCGACTGCCCGTACGACTACTTCACGGATCCTCTCCGCCAGGAGTACTACGCCCTGTTCGGGACAGCCGGAGGCACGGTCGTCCCTGGTGCAGACTGCAGGGGTGCTTCGCAGGATGTGGTCGGGACGGCCAGCGGCGCTTGGTTCCTCGACTCCGGCGCGGAGGGCGACTATGGCAGCCGGATGGCCATCGCGGCCACGCTCGACGATGGCCAGGTACGCATGGGCGGGATCGGAAGCGGGCTATGGATCAACTTTGGGGACGCGACGTTCACCTTGCCGGCCGACATCACTGCCGAACACTGCTACTTCAAGGACGGCACGGTCCTCTATCTCAAGGTCGTGTCGCCGACCGAGCTGATGGTCTACCACGAGAGCGCAAGCACAGGCTGTCCGGGTTCGTTCCCGAGCGCACAGGCGAAGTTGTACATACGCTAGCGTCGACGACGCCTACGGCGCCTCCAACCCCGCGAGCGCCCGAATCACGGCCACGACTCCCTCACCGAGCCGCTTCGGGTCGTAGCCACCCTCCAGCAGCGCCACGACGCGCCCATCACACCCAGCGGCCGCCACCTCGAGAGTGAAGCGCGTCATGTCGTAGAGATCGGACGGTTCGAGCCGCAGGTCTCCGAGTGGGTCGCCCGCCATGGCGTCGAATCCGCACGAAACGAGCACGAAGTCGGGCTCGAAGCGGCTGAGCGCCTCGTCAACCGCGCGTTCGAAGTGCACACGGTACTCCGCGGCCGGCGTACCGGCAGCCAGCGGCACATTCAGCGTGTACCCGACCCCCGCGCCCATGCCGGTCTGCTCGGCCGACCCCGTACCCGGATAGTGCGGCCACTGGTGCAGTGAGACGAAGAAGACCGACGCGTCTTCGTAGAACGCATCGTGCGTGCCGTTCCCGTGATGCACGTCCCAGTCGAGGATCAGCACTCGCTCCGCGTGGCCATGCGCCTGCAACCAGCGCGCAGTAACCGCGATGTTGTTGAAGAGGCAGAAGCCCATCGCCCGATCGGGCGTCGCGTGGTGGCCCGGAGGTCGCGTCGCGACGAAGGCGTTTCGGATCGTGCCTTCGACCACCGCATGCGCCGCTGCGACCGCGGCGCCCGCGCTGCCGACCGCCGCGTCCCACGACGCCGAAGAAACCTTCGTGTCCGAGTCGACGGAGACGATCTTCTCCGACTCCTGGGCCATCCGGCACGCGTCACGCACCAGCTCTACCTGCTCTTGGGTGTGCACGCGCAGCAGGTCCTCCATGGACGCTTCCCCCGCCTGCATCTGCTCCACGGAGCCGTGCAGCGTGAGCAGGTCCTTGCCGACCGTCGACGCCAGGGCGCGGAGGCGACCCTGATGCTCGGGGTGCCTCCAGCCGGTGTCGTGGAGGGGAGACGCGGGATGCAGGAAGAAGCCCGTGGCAGCGCTCACGTCAGTCGGCGCCGACCTCAGCCCTGAGGGACGCGATACGCTCCTGGACCGAGCGGACCTCTCGGACGCGCGACTTGAGCGCGATGAGCGCGTCGCACGCCGCCGACGTCGCGGACATCGTCGTGAGGTACGGCACCTTGTAGGTGATCGCAGCCCGGAGCATCGCGTAGTCGTCGTACTGGGACCGCTTGCCGAGCGGCGTATTGATGAGCAACGCGACGTCGCCGGTCACGATGTGATCGACGATGTCGGGGCGACCCTCTCCGACCTTGAAGACCCGCTCCGCGGGCACACCGAGCCGCGCCAGGTAGTCCCGCGTGCCCTTTGTCGCCATGATGTCGAAGCCGAGGTCGCGGAATCGGCGCACGATCGGCGTGACGGTTTCCTTGTCGGCGTCGTTCACGGTAACGATCAGCCGGCCTGACTCCGGCAGACGGTTGCCCGCAGAGATCTGCGCTTTCGCGAACGCCATTCCGAACGAGTCGTCGAAGCCCATGACCTCACCCGTCGACCGCATCTCCGGTCCTAGCAGCACATCGACGTCGAAGCGATCGAACGGGAACACAGCCTCCTTCACCGCGACGCCGGGCACCGGTGGCTCCTCCGGCACGTCCATGTCCGCGAGCTTCTCGCCCGCCATGATGCGCGCGGCGAGGCGCGCGAGCGGCACGCCGGTCGCCTTGCTCACGAAAGGAACGGTGCGAGACGCCCGCGGGTTCACCTCGAGCACGTAGACGACGTCGGCCTTGATCGCGTATTGCACGTTCATCAACCCCACCACACCCAACTCCAGAGCGAACTTGCGCGTCAGGTCGCGGATCTCCTCGAGCACCGGACCCGAGAGCAGGTACGGGGGCAACACACACGCCGAGTCACCCGAGTGTACGCCCGCGTCCTCGATGTGCTGCATGATTCCGCCGATGACGACGTCGGTGCCGTCGCAGAGCGCGTCGACGTCCGCTTCGAAGGCATCCTCGAGGAAGGAGTCGACGAGCACCGGATGATCTTCGGACGCCTGCGCGGCTTCTTCGAAGTACCGCCCGAGTGACTCCTCGTCGTAGATGATGCGCATCGCGCGCCCGCCGAGCACGTAGCTGGGCCGGACGAGCACCGGAAAGCCGATCTCGCGCGCCGCGGCAAGCGCCTCTTCCTCACTCCTGGCGATGCCGTTGGCCGGGGTGCGCGCGCCGATCTTCCTGCACACCTCATTGAAGCGGTCACGGTCTTCCGCCCGGTCGATCGCCTCGACCGACGTGCCGAGCACCGGTGCGCCGAGCTCTTCGAGGCCGTGCGCCAGTTTGAGCGGCGTCTGACCGCCGAGTTGGACGATGACGCCCATCGGCTGCTCGAGGTGAAGGATCTCGAGCACGTCCTCGAGCGTGAGCGGCTCGAAGTACAGCTTGTCACTGATGTCGAAGTCCGTGGAGACGGTCTCGGGATTCGAGTTGATCATGATGGTCTCGAAGCCGGCCTCTTTGAGCGCGAGCACGGCCTGCACGCAGCAGTAGTCGAACTCGATGCCCTGCCCGATCCGGTTCGGTCCACTACCGAGGATGACGACCTTCTCGCGCTCCGACGGCACGCTCTCGCTCTCGTCCTCGTACGACGAGTAGTAGTACGGCGTTGCCGCCGGGAACTCACCGGCGCAGGTGTCGACCACGTTGTACGTGGGCCGGATGTCCAGCTCCCAACGTCGAGCACGCACGGCGGCTTCCTCCTCACCGCGCAGCTCAGCCAACTGAAGGTCGCTGAAGCCCTCGCGCTTCATGCGCCGGAGCAGCTCCGGACTGACTTCTTCCGCGTCCCGGTAGCGCGCTTCCCACTCGAGAATCTGCTCGAGCTGATCGATGAACCAGGGATCGATCCTCGTGGCTTCGAAGATGTCCTCAGGTGATAGACCGGCCTCGAGGGCCCGCTTCAGTTGAAATGGACGGTTCGGAGTCGGTCGCTGAATCGCGCGTAGCAACGCCTGGCGGTCGTCGGCCTCGAGCCCGTCGTCCTTGAGCCACCGGCCAGTGACCCATCCGTGGCGACCCGTCTCCAGCCCGCGGAAACCCTTTTGCCAAGCGCTCCGGAAGGTGCGGCCGATCGCCATCGTCTCACCCACCGACTTCATCTGGATACCCAGAGTGTCGTCCACCTCGGGGAACTTCTCGAAGGCGAATCGCGGCAGCTTTACAACCACGTAGTCGAGCACTGGCTCGAACGAGGCCGGTGTCGTCTTGGTGATGTCGTTGGGCAGCTCGTGCAGATGGTAGCCAACGGCGAGTTTGGCACCGACGCGTGCGATCGGAAATCCAGTCGCCTTGGATGCGAGTGCGGACGATCGTGAGACGCGCGGGTTCATCTCGACGACGAGCATCTCGCCGTCCTCGGGGTTTACTGCAAACTGGATGTTACAACCGCCGGCCTCGACGCCGATCTCCCGGATGATCGCGATCGACGCGTCGCGCATCCTCTGATACTCGACGTCGCTGAGGGTCTGCGCCGGCGCGACCGTGATCGAGTCACCCGTGTGCACCCCCATAGGATCGAAATTCTCGATCGAACAAACGATGATGACGTTGTCGATGGAGTCCCGGACGACTTCGAGCTCGTACTCCTTCCAGCCAATGACCGAGCGGTCGATCAGCACTTCTCTGATCGGGGAAGCGTCGAGTCCCTTACGGACCTGCTCGCGGAACTCCTCGCGGTTGTACGAGATGCCGCCGCCGGTACCACCGAGCGTGTACGAGGGCCGCACGATCGCCGGGTACCCCGTGCCCTCCACGATCTCCAGAGCTTCTTCGATCGTGCGCGCAAATCCTCCGGTCGGGACCTCGAGGCCGATGCGGTGCATCGCCTTGGCAAACAGCTCTCGGTCCTCCGCCATCTCGATCGAGCGCTCGTCCGCACCGATCAACTCGACTCCATGTTTCTCCAGGATCCCGGCCCGGTGCAGATCCATCGCGACGTTGAGAGCGGTCTGGCCACCCATCGTCGGTAGCAGCGCGTCAGGCTTCTCGCGCTCGATGACCATCTCGACCCACTCCGCCGTGATGGGCTCGATGTACGTGCGATCCGCAAGGTCCGGATCCGTCATGATCGTCGCTGGATTCGAATTTACCAGCACGACGCGGTAGCCCTCTTCCTTGAGGGCGCGCACGGCCTGGGTACCCGAATAGTCGAACTCGCAGGCCTGACCGATGATGATCGGCCCGGAGCCCAGGATGAGAATGGTTTCTAGGTCGTCGCGTCGTGGCACGCGCTCTTCCCGGACTCCTTTCGGATGGCGGTGAGTAGCACCCAGGAGAAGCCGCCCCAAACGAACACCATCACCACGATCATCGTGATCCAGGCGGATGCGGTCATGGGCTGGTCCTCCGCCCCGCGGGCGGCCTCGGAGGTTGGTTCTGCTCGGCGATTGGCGGGGCCGCCGCACCGGGTGGCGGGTCCGGCGAAACGGCCCGCGTAAGGTCGCTAGAGGGGGATGGGGCTGCAAGCGGAGAGGCTCAGTCCTCCAGTTGAACCAGGATCCCCGCCAGCAGCTTGGGAAGGTTGTCCGCTCCGGCCGCGTACACGACGGTCGCGATCGGCGGCTCCGACCTGAGATCCTCCACTTCGATCCCGAACTGAATGGATGACCCTGAGCGGCTCACCAGCACGACCCGGTGCCGCCCCCCAATGCTCGACACGACCGATCCATAGGCCTGGGTATCCCCATTCCCGACGAAGCCTCGGATGCCCGTCCCCTCAACTTCGAGCACAACCGCCCCCAGGTTGATAGGGCTGATGATCGTCCCGTTGATCACACCTGGGCCTTTCGGGCCCCAGTCGCACCCGGTCAGCGCGATCAACGCTACCGCAGCGACCCACCGCAGACGCGAGACGCGCTTCATCGGCTGGGGTTGGCGAGCACCCACGCCCGGAAATCGCCCAAGTCGTAGCTGCCGGAACCATTCCCGACATGGTCCAGGAAGTCCTCCTGAAGCGACGTGAGCTCCTCGCCGACCCCCAAGAACGGTGAGACGAGCTGGGAGAGGGAAATGCCCGGGTCGCCGACCTCCAGTGTGATCGTCGCCTCGGCCAAGAGACCGAGTACGTCCCTGGCAACCACATCTACATGAAACGAGCCGAGTTCGAGTGCCGAACCCGAGAGTCGACCCAGCGAGTTCAGAGTCAGACCGTCGGGGAGCTCGCCGCCCGCTCGAACCCATGTAATGGGATCGTTCCCGTTCTCGACCTCGAACTGGATGTCGACCCGCGTCGCCGCGGGAAAGTCGGCCGTGGTAGGGGGAATCGTGTACGTGAGCGTGAATGTCGCCGCAGCGGCGATGGGGGCCGCGAGGACTACGGTCGCAGGGTTCGACTGCCCCCCGAACGCCCCGGTCCACGCGACGAAGTCGAACCCGGTGGTTGCGACGGCCTCAACGGTCACTTGCGTTCCTTCCTCGAACCAGAGGTCCGGAGCCGCAGGCTGAGTGGTCAAGACGCCCGGAGCGACTCCGTTGACCCCGCCTACGAGCTCGATCGCCAGCTCGACCTGGCGCCCGCTGTACTGGGCGACCAGAACCACGTCCTCGAGCGGCATCACGAAGTCGCGTCGGCTGTCGGCCGTGGGGCTGTCCGCCCAGCCGCGGAATGCCCGCCGCACTCCTACTTCGATCTCCTGACCTCGCGCGGCCTCCACGGTGTGCACGACAAACGGCGCGGACGTGAAGGAGTCGTTCTCGGGCTCAAGGGACGCGCCATCCACAGTGAACAGTCCACCTGAGCCGTCCCCACCTTCCGCCGTCAGAGTGACCGTTGTGAAGCGGTTCAACAGCCTCATTCGGACCTCGTCACCCACGGTCTCGATGTCGACCAACGTCAGCCCCGTCGGCGTACCCAGGAACGACGTGGCCGCCGGGCGGGACGCGGCGTGGAAGACGTCTTTGCCGGTCTCGTCACCCACGTAGGGGAACGGATCGCCGCTGTCGCCGCGCCCACCGCCCGGCACGCCGAGATCGTCCCGTCCGTCGGCCTGGCGGAGCCAGACCCCCCTGTGCTGAGATGCGTTCACCCCGCTCCAGTGCTGCGATACCCAATCCGGGTCGATATGCCACACGAGAAGACCCTCTCCGTACAGGTACTGGTCGTACCCGAGCCGCTGTCGATTCTCCAGCAGGAAGTACTCACCCGAGCCGTCGATCGCGTCGACGCGATAGATGGTGCCTCCGCTTTCCACGGGCTCCAGTGTCAGAACACTGAGGTCCGAGTCGAGCGGCACCGTCGTGACATCGACCCAACCGAGCATCGACTTGGTCCAAGCGCCCATGTGGCAGGGGCTCTCCGGCGATTGATCATCGCAACCATACGAGCCGGACGACATGAGGTCCCAGTTGCCGGCGCCGGCGTGTCTCCCGTCCGACGACTCGGTGTCGTACAGGTCCGGCAGTCCGAACGCATGGCCCATTTCGTGCGAGATGACGCCGATCGGGCTCAAATCGCTCTCGTTGCACGCGAACAGGGGCTGGATGAAGTAGTCGTCGATGCGGATGAAGTCGCCGCCGAATGCCGGCACGGTAGTAACGAAGGCGCGGCCCCCCGCGCTCAGACTCCAACGGTGAGACCAGATGCGGTCATCCTGGTCGAGACCCCCGCACTCGGCACCTGCAGTGGGCTGTATGACCGCGAGCGCATCGACGTAGCCATCATCGTCACCCGAGTTGGGAAGGCCGTCCGGCCCGTCGTTGTCGTAGAGGCCCCAGTCCACGTCGTTCAGACGCACGAGCAGTTGCGTGATGAACGCACCCGCGGTGCCCGTGAGCCCGCTTTCGCTGCCCGTCGCCTGCACACGCGTAAACGACGCGCGAGTCCAGTCCATGACGTCGCCGACGACTTCGGCGCGTCCTCCGGAGAGCTCGTCGTAGAAATCGGTGATGGTGCCGGGCGCGTCGCTGAAGTACGCGGCCTGGATGGTGTCGAGTCCGTAGCGGATCGAGTCCGGAGAATCGCTGAAGAGCCCCAGCACGACCGGGATAAAGAACGTGCCCAGGACGGGCCCGTCCCGCGGACCGAGCACACGCAGGACACCCGGATCGAGCGCGGCTTCTGCATCCATGCGGGCCCGCAGGCGGGCCGTCCTCCCGCGACGGAACTGGAACGCGTCCGGGTCGGCCGCAAGCTCTTCGAAATAGCCCGCTGGAGGGACCGTCCCGTATCGCTCTCCCAACGCCTCTACGTCCTGAGCCGGAAGCCTCTGCGCAGGCATGAAGAGCGCCGCGGACAGCCCGATCAGTGTGGCTGGGACGAAGGACGCGAGGCGCATGTGGATCCTAACGAATGCGTGGTTGGGTCGCTTTCGATACACGACGCGGGAAACGCCGGTTCCTGCACCAACGGTGTGACGAGCGGGAGGGAGCCTCAACCGGCCCGGTCTTCGGCACGAATCTCGAGTCGCTCCGCGATGCTACGCAGGCCGTCGATCACGTTCTGGATGTGCTCGCTCCGCTCTAGGCCGATGAGCTCGACCCCGTGCGCGACCTCGTCCCGGCTCACGCCGGCGGCGAACGCCTTGTCCTTCAGCTTCTTCGCCACGGACTTCGGCTTGAGGTCGTCGATGCCGTTCGGGCGCACGAGGCAGCACGCGTACACGAGACCGGAGAGCTCATCGCACGCGAGCAGGACCTTGTCCAGCTCACTCGTCGGCTCGACCCCGGTAGAGCCGGACCGGTGTGAGAGGATCGCCTGCAATACGTTGTCGGGATATCCCGCCTCCCGCAGGTGGTCGACGGCGGTGACGGGGTGGTTCTCCGGATACCTCTCCCAGTCGAGGTCGTGCAGCAAGCCGGCGAGACCCCAAATCTCCTCGTCTCCTCCGCGAAGGCGAGCGTAGTGCCGAACCGCGGCCTCGACGGCGTACATGTGCTTCCGCAGACCCTCGTTACCGACCCACTCTTCCAGCAGGGCGACGGCATGTGCTCGGTCGGGCATTGTGGATACCGGTTCGGGTGAGCCTTCAAACTCGTGACGAAGGGCACAATCCTGACAGCGTGCATGCCTCGCACCTCGGCTTTTTCGCGTCACAGACGCGGCGGCCGTGCCAAATGAGCAGGTGGGACAGCAACCTCCAGCGTTCCCTCGGGAAGAGCGCCATCAGGTCCTGTTCGACCTTCTCGGGCGTCTTCTCCTCCGTGAAGCGGAGCAGTGTCGACAGCCGCTTCACGTGGGTATCGACCACGACTCCCTCGTCGATTCCGAAGGCGTTGCCGAGGATCACGTTTGCAGTCTTTCGCCCGACGCCGGGCAGCGCCGAGAGCTCCGCCATGGTTTTCGGTACGCCGCCATCGTGGTCCGCCATGAGCCCCCGCGCAAACCCGATTATGCTCTTGGTCTTGTTCCGGAAGAATCCGGTCGACTTCACGATCTGCTCGACGTCTTCCTCTGCAGCGTTGGCGAGCGCCTCCGCCCTGGGGTACCGCTTGAACAGTTCGGGAGTGACCATGTTGACGCGCACGTCGGTCGTCTGCGCGGACAGAATCGTCGCCACGCCCAGCTGAAAGGGGTCGACGAAGTCGAGCTCGCAGTGCGCTTCCGGGTACTCTTCCGTCAGCAGGTCGAACGCCTCGGCCGCGCGCGCGGTCTTGGCCTTCTTCGACTCTCTAGCCATGCAGCGTCACTCGGACGTGGGAGAGGGCAGAGGGAGAAGGTACACCGTCGCACTGAACAGGTACGTCGACGGACTCGAGCGCACCGGGTACCGCCGAGACGTACGCGAAGAAGCGCGCGAGCAACTTGAGGATCTCTCCCGCCGCCTCGACGGCGTACAGGCCGTCCAACTCGCTTCCGGGCAGCTCGCTCGAGAAGTCGGGCGCCGATTCCCGCGCCTCGGTGTCGAGCCACTTCCCGGCTTCCTCGACCGGGGCCTCGGGCACGGAAATCGTGCCGAATCCCGGACGGTCCGGACGGAGTCCGGTGACGAGCAGCACGTGAAGCAGCCCTGCCCCGGACATCATCCAGAACATGCCGTCGATCGATTCGGCTGGATCCGCCTCGCCGCCGACGGTCCAAAAGAGGTGCTGAGGTAGCTGCAGGTACCCCGCCGGTGTGGGAGGCACCGGGTCTCCGTCCGGCACCCCGTCGACGAGATACCGAGACGCGTGGATGCCGAGCAGATACAGCGGGCAATCGGCAGCGGTGAAATGGACTGCCTGGAATACTAGAGCTCCGTACTGGTGGATCGCCTCGGGCGGAGCGTCGGGCCCCTGTAGCTCCCGCACGAACGCACCCACCGAACCCATCGTGATGAACGCCTGTGGGCTCGACGGATCAGCGCCGCGCGCCTCAGCCTCCTCCGCGATCTCGACGATCAACGCCTCCAGGGCGGCCCGGTCCTGGAACGCGATCTCGTACGGCGTCAGGCGCGCGTAAAGGTCGTGGAGCGTCATGGCAGCCCCCTACCCCGCGCCGGTGGCGGGTTCCGCCTCGGCCTCGGATTCGTATACGACCGGTCGTGAGGCTCCAGCCAGCCGCTTCACATCTTCCCACCAGGTGCGGTTTCGCAATAACACGAGCTCGAGCGTCGCGTGCTCTAGCTCGACACCATGGATCCACACAAAATGCACGTCGCCGAGTGTGTCGGGCCGACGAACGCGTAGAGCGATCCCGTGCCATTCGAAGTCGAGGTGGGTCGCGCGTTCGAAAGCTCCGGAGGTCCAGGACTGCTCGAGGTACCAACGGTTCTCTACGCGGAAGATGCCGGGAGCCACCGCCTCCCCCTGTTGGTAGTACCAGGGATCGAAGTCGAGCCCCTCGTCCCGCTTGAACGTCTCGTCGGCGGCGTAGTCGACGCCCTCGAGGTCGGCCTCACCGGCCAGCGACTCGAGATGGTGGCGCAGCTCGTGGGTGAGTGTCTCCCACAACTCTTCGTCCCAATCGAAGCTAGGATCGCGCCTCGCCAGTTGACGAAACGAGCCCCAATAGAGTGCGATGACGGAGCGCGTGGTGTCCGGACTTCCGTAGTCCGAGGGGTGATCTTCGGTCAGGCAGTGCCCAAGGGTGAAGACGTCGGGGTGCTCGGGGTGGGCCAACGCTTCGCGGGTCACCACGAGCCCGCCGACGCCTTCCTTGAACGCGTCGGGAATCTCTTGGTAGGCGGCGCGCGCCGCAGCCTCGAACGCCTCGAACTCCATGCTCAAACTCCATGCTCGAATTCGACGGTGGCCTGATCAGGCCTCGTCGTGCGTCGTACGGTGCTCCTGCACCCGGCCGGCCAGCCAGTTGTTCGCTAGGACGACCGCGACGAGCACGATCGCGAATTGGATCAGTACCGAGCCGACGTTATAGGGGCTGAACAGCGTCCAAGTCTCACGAAAATCGTCGGTGCGCGCTCCCCAGAGCCACCAGACCGCGAGCACGACGGCTTCCACCGCGACCAAGCGCATCGCCCAGTCCCACCAGGCCCCGATGTGGATATCCGAGCCTTCGTGGTTGATGAAGGTCTCCCGCCACTTGGTCACACCGTAGCGCAGCACCGCGAACGCGAAGAAGAAGCCGGAGAGCATGAGCGCAACGCCCCACACCCAGTCCTGGTTCTGGAAGACTTCGAGCTTGAGCGCGCTCGGTATGCCGAAGAGCACGCCCGCGGTTCCCACGATGCCGATCGCGCGCCCGCGCGTCATGCCCAGATCCATCAGGACTCGGCTCGCGAGCTCGATCATCGCGACCAGGCTCGTCCACGCCGCGAAGACGAGGGCGAGAAAGAAGAGCGCCTGGAAGAAGCGTCCGCCAGGAATCTGCGCGAAGAGCTGGGGCACCCAGATGAACGTCAGGCCTTCGTTCCCCGCTCCGACGATCTCGTTCGCGGCCTCGGGCATGACCGAAAAGACGGTGCACAGCACCATGATTCCCGCGAGTAGTGACATCGCGTTGTTGCCAAAGCCGATCACGAAGGCATTGAGCGCGGTGTCTTCGTTCGCTCGCATGTACACCGCGTACGTGAGCACCAGACCCCACCCCGCGCCGGTATCCCAAGCGTTTTGCGTGAGCGCTTGGATCCAGATCTCATAGTTGCCGAGCGCGGCCCAATCGGGTGTAAAGAGAAAGGCGAGCCCTGCGCTCGCTCCGGGCAGCGTGACCGCGCGGACGGCGAGCACGATGATCAAGACGATGAGACTCGGGATCAGGACCTTGGCCGCGGTTTCGATCCCCCTCACGCCCTTCGAGACCACGAAGACCCCCAACGCCATCGCGATGACGTGCGTGACGAGCGCACCCGGGGTCGAGTGGAAGGAGTCCCAGAACGCGCTCGGCGTCGCGCCGGGCACCTCACCGGTCAGGGTGCCGACGAAGAAGCGGATCGTCCACCCCATCACGACACTGTAGTAGAACATGATCGCCGTGGCGACGAACGCGATGAACGCGCCCATCCAGGCGAACTTCGGCCCCAGTGTCTTCACGAACGCGCCGATCGGCCCTTTGCGCGTGCCCTTCCCCATCCCGAACTCGAGGATGAGCAGGGGCACCGACCACAGGAGCAGGAAGACGACCCACGCGACCAAGAACGAACCGCCCCCGTTGCTCGCGGCGATGCGCGGGAAACGCCAGATGTTACCCGTACCGATCGCCATGCCGAGCATGGCGAGCAACATTCCCCACCGCGAACTGAAGACTTCGGGCTTCGAGGCCACGAGCGACTCCTCTAGATGACGACGTCTATCAGAGTAGTCGCTCCCGGATCCACTCGACCACCTTGTCGGTCCCCACCCGCACCTGCTCGAGCGAGTCGCGGTCACGGATGGTCACGGAGTTCTGCTCGGCAGTCTCACCATCGACCGTGATGCACCAGGGCGTCCCGACCTCGTCCTGCCGGCGGTACCGCCGCCCGATCGCCCCGGACTGGTCATGGAAGGAGGGGATCGCCGCCGCGCGTAGATCGGCCTGCAGCTTCTGTGAGATCTCGGGCATGCCGTCCTTCTTCACGAGCGGAAAGACCGCAACCTTCGTGGGTGCGACCTTGGGGTGCAGCCCCAGCACTACGCGCTTGTCGCCAGCGACGTCTTCCTCCCTGTACGCGTCGACGAGCAGGACGAGTACGGTGCGGTCGACCCCCATGGCCGTCTCGACGACGTACGGAAGGAACCGTTCGTTCGTGGGCGCATCGATGTACTCGAGCCGCTTGCCCGAGTACTCCTGATGCCGGGCCAGATCGAAGTCCGTACGGTTGTGGATACCCTCGAACTCCTTCCATCCGAACGGAAACTCGTATTCGATGTCGAACGCCTTCTTGGCGTAGTGGGCGAGCTCGTCAGGGCCGTGCTCGCGAAAACGCAGCTTCGTTTCGTCGATTCCGAGATCCCTGTGCCACTGCATGCGGATCTCCATCCACTGATCGAACCACGACTCGTCGTCGCCCGGCTTTACGAAGAACTGCATCTCGGCCTGCTCGAACTCACGCGTGCGGAAGATGAAGTTCCCAGGTGTGATCTCGTTGCGGAACGCCTTGCCGATCTGCGCGATTCCAAATGGCACCTTCTGGCGCGCCGTTCCCTGAACGTTCAGGAAGTTCACGTAGGCGCCCTGGGCGGTCTCCGGACGGATGTAGATCGTCGCGGAGGAGTCCTCCACGGGCCCCATGAACGTCTTGAACATGAGGTTGAACATGCGGGGCTCGGTGAAGGTGTCCTTCGAGCCGCACGTCGGGCACTGTCCACCCTCGACCTCCGGCAGATCAGCGAGGAAGCGGTGGTGGCAGTTCGTGCACTCCACCAGCGGGTCCGAAAAGCCCTCCACGTGACCTGACGCCTCCCAAACTTTCGGATTCATCAAGATGGCGGCGTCCATGCCCTCGATGTCGTCGCGCTGGTGGACCATCGACGACCACCAGAGCTCTTTCACGTTCCGCTTGAGCTCGACGCCGAGCGAACCGTAGTCCCACACAGACCCGGTGCCGCCGTAGATCTCCGAGGATTGGAAGACAAAGCCCCGCCGTTTGCACAGCGATACGACCTTGTCCATGAGGTCGGGTTTGGCCATGAATCCCCTTTAGTTTCGCGGGGTTTCGTCGTCGGGAGTCGAGCCGTGAAAGGTATCCGTGGCCCTCTGGGCGATCAACGGCCTGAAGGGGGTAGAAACCCACGGAGCGGCGTGGGGGTAGCAGTTGTGTCGGATTCGTAGAAGTCACCCACAGCACGATTCGCATGATCACGTTTACAGATCGCGCTCGCGAAGAAGTTCTCTCGTTCCTCGGCAAGAGCGAGGGCGAGTTGGAAGCGCTACGTATCTCGCTTCGGGACGGCGACCCCCAGGCAGAACCAAAGTTCGACCTGACTCTGGTCGCGCTCCAAGAGCGCACTGAAGACGAGCGAGAGGTGGACCTCGGTGACTTTTCGGTCCTCGTGCACGAGACGGCGATCGAGCGACTCGACGGAGCCACGGTCGACTACGTGCAACGAGTGAACGAGAGCGGTTTCGAGGTCCGCACGCGTGACGCGGCGCCGGCCGACGGAGCCGAGGCCACGACTGCACGCCCGGCGACGCCTCCGACCGGAGAGATCGCGGATCGGGTACGCGAGGTTCTCGACAACAACGTGAACCCGGCAATCGCTGCCCACGGAGGCCTGATCTCCCTGATCGATGTCCATGACACGGAGATCTCGGTCGAGATGAGCGGTGGATGCCAGGGTTGCGCGCTCTCCCTCGCGACGCTGCGGCAAGGTGTCGAGCGCATGCTGAGGGAGGCAGTCCCAGAGCTGACCGCCGTGCACGACATAACAGATCATGCCTCGGGCGAGAATCCGTACCTCTAGTACCTCTGGACGAACCCTACCCGCGCTGATCGCCGGCCTGCTACTCGCCGCGACCGCGGGTGACGCGGCCTCACAGGCTTGCGAGCGTCCGTGCGTCGGGCCGAAGCACGGCGCGATCATCGCTGCGGGCGGTGGGGTACTCGACGCGTCAATCTACGAGCGCTTCGTCAAGCTCGCGGGCGGATCAGACGCCAAGATCGTTCTCATACCCACGGCAGGCGCCCGGTACGGCTCTCACGACGGCTGGACCGCGATCGAGGAGCTTCACAAGGCTGGTGCCGAGCAACTCGAGGTCCTGCATACGCGCAGCCGTTCTGTCGCCAACCTCGCGGCCTTCGCGGCTCCGCTCAAGGAGGCGACCGGAGTGTGGTTTTCTGGGGGCCGCCAGTTCCGCCTCGTTGATGTGTATTTGCAGACGGAGACGCATCGGGAACTTCGGGCAGTCCTCGAACGCGGCGGGGTGATAGGTGGCAACTCCGCCGGCGCATCGGCGCTCGCGTCGTATCTGGTTCGTGGCTCGGAGGACACCGAGCTCGTGATGGCGCCCGACAAGGATATCGGCTTCGGCTTCCTGCGGAACGTCGCGATCGACCAGCACCTTCTCACGCGCGGCCGCGAAAACAACCTCATCCACGTCTTGCAACAATACCCACATTTGCTGGGGGTCGGTCTGTCAGAGGGGTCGGCGATCCTCGTCACGCGCGATTTCGCCGAAGTGCTCGGGAACCGGGTCGCGGTGTACGACGCGACCGATCCGCTGTCGCTGATTCCGCTCCGTTGGCTCGACCCTGGCGACGTGTACGATCTGGGCGCTCGGCGCATGTTCCTGGAGGATCAGGGTCGGGACAGGGGCCGGTAGT
>JADFSR010000055.1 GCA_022560615.1 Gemmatimonadota bacterium | reverse complement strand
GCACGCGTCTTGCTCGCCTCAGTCAGTTTCTTGAGGAGCTCTGCAAAGGACACTAGGCCATGAAGCGAATTATTCTCGGTACGTTAGCGGCAACAGGGACTTTTCTGGTCATACGAAAGATGGCCGAGAGAGCGGGCCCTTCTATGTGGGAGCGGTGCTCGGGGATGTGCGATCGGATGTTGGCCAACATGCCGGAATCGTTTCCCCCCAATCGCATGATGGCCGACCTCGACTCCCTGAAGGAGAAGACTGAGCGCATCCTTGAGGTGCTGGAGGAACGCCAGCCGTAGACGGCGGCACGAATAGTGACCGTATATGTGGGCGCGCGCGAAGACGCGTTGTATATGTCCCGAACGCCTCAGGTGTCAGTGGTTGCCGACCGGCGCTCGCGCTCCCGGACCCGTCCCTCGGATCGCGCCAAGCGTCCCATCGAGCCATCCCCACGCAGACCGGCCCGGCCCCATCCTTCAGAGTCGGCCGTTTCTCGCTTCAGGAGGATGTGGACATGAGCGTGGTGATCTGGAGTTTTCTCGACCTGCACCCGTCGTACTCCGGCTGGACGAGTCCGCGACGCGCCGTCTCAGTCGCGCAGGGACGCGATGCGCTCGAAGAACTTTGATCCGAGCGAAGAGGCTGAGGATGTTGCGTGCCACGGCGATAGGGCGGTTGGAGCTATCCCCTGCGAGACGGTGCGGACCGTGGTGGAGTAGGGCCAAAAGCCCCGAACGCCGCGAGGACGCTCGGGGCACTAGGTCCAAGCCAGGATGAAAAGGGGCGGCTCAAGTAGGAACCGCCCGCTCACCGATTCATGAGGTACGCACGACGAGGATAGAGAAGGTCAGGTCGCCCGTGCCGGTACAAGCGAGCTTATTGGCCGGGCGGTAGCCCTTCCCCTGGCGTCGGCTGAGGCGTGCCGTGCTCGAGGTCGCGGAAGGGCGTTAGAATCCTTGTGACGTTCAGTGTGACAAACCCCCCTTTCGCTGGCTTTCGCCCAGTTACGTAGAAACCAGAAAAGTTAGGCGCCACAACGATTTTCTTTCGCCCACTTGCGCCCACTGACGCCTCGGCCACATTCCCAAGCTGAGGGTCGCCGGTTCGAGCCCGGTCTCCCGCTCTGGTGAAACAGGAAGCCCCTCAAGGACTTAGAGCCTTGGGGGGCTTTGCTGTTGGGTATCGGATTTGGCGCGGTACCAGAATCGGTAACAGCTCAGGGCCCAAAAAAGTTTCCATCGCATATCGGGCCATACAGAACGGCTTCGAGGCCCGCTTCAGCACCGCCGCTCAGCTCATCGAGGAACTCTCCAACGCCGCTCGTACCGGACGGCTTGCCTCCGCCCTCCACGACTACCTCCACCCCCACGTCCTTGTGATCGATGAGATCGGATATCTCAGTCTGCGTGCCGTAGCCCGAGCTTGAGGCGTCCGATCCGGACGGCCTCGCATACGCCGGGCTCGGGCGCCTCGCCTTGTTTGATGGAATCGTCGGTGAGGCGTCTGGCCGAGCGGCTGCCATGCGCCGGATGGCGGTGGGGCCCGGGAACTCGTTCTGGACCCTTCGCCGGGCTTCTTCTCTCGCGATCGGCCGGCCTTGGAGGTCGCAGTAGACGTAGCCTGAGCGTCCTCGCCCTGGCTCATCCGCTTCATAAGCGCGTAGGCGCGTCCTGCGAGCTTGTTGGCGACGGCACACACGGCCTGATCGTGGACTCGGCCTTTGCGTCGCAAACCGGTGTAGAAGTATCCCCATGCAGGGCGGCCGGCCCCATCGTAGGGTGGGTCGTTCTTCTGTTTGGAATCCTGATTCTCGCCTTCATTCCGTTGTCACCTCCATCACCTCGTAGCCCTAAAGGCGCGGGTGGCCGCTGGGAGATGACGCTTGACGCCGCGCTAGAGCTTCCCGTGCGGAGGGAGCGGGTGAAGATCCATCCGTCGGATGATCTGCGGACGGCAGCCCGCAAGCTCGTTTTGGGGGCGATGAGGCGATGCGCATGGAAAGGTGGGGATCTTCGTGTGGTCTACGTCCCACACCTGAAGCAAGGACGGGGCGCTCTCGTCGGTAGCCTCGCTCTCGGCTTCATTTACCAACCCACGCTCCCGGGCGATGTCCTTCGAAGCTGTCGGATGCGTGCAACTGAAGCTGTCGGACGCGTGCAACCGTTAGGCGGTAGTGCGGGCAGTCCCTCTCGGGCTCGGTGAGATCGCTGCGCCCCCCCAGGGCGCGTCTCTCAACCAGGCACCTGCCCGCGCGTGCCGGCTTGTAATAGGGCAATTACCGTGCCCAATGGGACGTGCCGTGGTCGTCCAGTTTGAATCTTCGAGGCGGTGAAGAACGGGTCCTGCTATTGCGCATTTGAGTATGCGGCACCACAATTGCCGATACCCTCAGACCGGAGGTGCCACTTGACCAACGTTCTGAGGAAGCCGGACGGACCCTCGCAAAACGAGGGACAGCCACAGGCCCCCGGTTCCGACGCGACTTGGAATGGCCGTTGGAAAGGGCCGAAGTTTCGTGGAGCCCCTGCGGAGGGGACCATTCCCCACTCCGCAGGGGCCGTTTGTGCCCGTCGAGCACGAGTCTTTCACTCTTCGGTCGCCTCCAGCAGCCCCACGACTTCCTCTAGCGTCCAAACGTGGTCTGCAACGACCAGCAGCCAGGGCCGGGGTCGTGTGAAGCCGTCCACGCTCCTGCGGTGACAGAATCGGTGACAACACCCACCGCTGACCACCGCCTCCTCGTCGGTCATCACACGAATGCCGAGAGCTTCCAGAGCATCACGGTTCCCTAGCAAGCCGCCCGGCTGACTAAGCGCCGTCGTGCTGAAGGTCCCGCCCGCGCCCGTTCGGCGTCCACTGGAGCACACGTACCCACTTGCCGGCAGACGAGGCATGTGATAGGCGTCAGACTTCAGTCCAAGCGACGGGAGGTTGGTATGCGCCACTTAATGAATGAGCTCCGCGCCACGAACGTGAAGTTGGCCACGATTCTGCTGTTGGCCGCCTTGGTCGCCGGTTGCGCCGGTCCGAGTGGTGAGGCCGTGACGGTGTTCGAGGGCGCCCGACTCATCGTTGGCGACGGAAGCACGATCGAGGATGCCGTATTCGTCGTGGAGAACGATCGCTTCACGGAGGTTGGAGCCCGAGCGGACGTCGACGTTCCGCGGGGCGCCACCCGGGTCGACCTCACTGGGAAGACGGTCATGCCGGCACTCGTGAACGCGCACGTCCACCTGTCGTCGGTGGCCGACGAACACGCCGATCAACTGCGGCACATGGCGTACTACGGATCCGGCGCCGTGCTGAGTCTGGGGCTGGACGAGGGGGACGTTGGCCTCCGGATGCGGAACGAGCTCGTGTCAGATGGCGCGCGGTCCCAGTCCGCGGGGCGTGGCATCACCTCGCCGGAGCCGGGTCGTTCGGAGGTGCCCCACTGGGTCACGACGGAGGCGGAGGCGCGAGCCGCCGTGCGGGAGCTCGCCGCTCAGGAGGTCGACTTCGTGAAGATCTGGGTCGACGATCGCGGTGGCCGATACGAGAGGTTGTCATCCGATCTGTACGGGGCCGTGATCGACGAGGCGCATGCCAACGGCCTACGCGTGACCGCCCACGTGTTCACTCTCGAGGATGCGAAGGGGCTGCTGCGGGCGGGAATCGACGCGTTCGCCCACGGTGTGCGCGACATGGACGTCGACGACGAGCTCGTAGAGCTCTGGACGGCGCGCCCCGACGTGGTCCTCGTCCCGAACCTCCCGGGTCCCGGTGTCGCCGTCGATCTCTCTTGGCTGAGTGGAACGGTGGCCGCGGACCGCCTCGAGGAGATGCAGGGGGCGCAAGTAGACCGTCCGGCGGCGCAGGCGTCGTTCGGGATCCAGGCGCGGAATCTGGCGAGGCTCAACGCCGCGGGGGTCACGATCGCCTTCGGGACGGACGGGAGCTCACCGTGGGCGGTGCATCAGGAGCTCGAGGATATGGTACGGACGGGGATGACCCCGGCCGAGGTGATCGTGGCGGCCACGTCGAACTCCGCGGACCTGATGGAGATACCCGACGTGGGCTCCGTCGCGGCCGGAATGAGCGCCGACTTCATAGTGCTGGACGCGAATCCGCTCGACGACATCACGAATACCAGGCGGATATCCGCCGTGTATCTGAGAGGGACGGAGGTCGACAGGGACGCGCTCGGCACGCGGTTCAGGGGCGGGTCTCAATAGGTTCGATGTGCACCCCGTTCGCGAACGTCATGTGAAGCGGACACCGTCTGCGCCACGTGCGCAAGGCAGGCCGGTCCTATAACGGGGCACGTGCGGGCAGGTGCCTGGTTGGAAGCGCGCCCTGGGGGGGCGCAGCGATCCACCGAACCCGAGAGGGACTGCCCGCACTTCTACCTTGACCGATCCGGCGCGGAAGACTAGCCGGACCAGCGGCTAGCGGATCCCGACGATGCCGCGGATCGAGTCGATCAGCTTGCTCGAGTCCCAACCGACGCCGTGACGGAAGACGATCTTGGTTCCGTGCAGGTTGCCGGCGGCCTCGAGATCACCCTCGATGACCACCAAGTCGGCAACCTTGCCGACTTCGATAGTGCCCACATCCTCGTCGATCCCGAGCACTTCGGCTCCGTTGGCGCTCATGATCTGCACCACCTCCGGGGCGCTGAACCCGGCCTCCAGGAGGAGCTCGTAGTTGCGCTGATCACCGAGCCCTGGAGGCGCGGCACCGTACCCGGTCGGGTCCACGCCGGCAGCGAGCAGACCGCCCGCAGCGACGAAGGCACGCTCGTACTCCATTGCCTTGGCAAGCATCGCCGGAGAGATCGCGCCCCGGCCTGCCCGCCGGGCGATCGCGATCTCTCGAACCTCCTCGGCGATCTCGGGGGCCAGCACGTCGTACACGCGCTCATCGATCGGCGGGCGGCCCGACACTGAGATCTCGTAGACGACTAGCGTCGAGGTCATCGCCACGCCTGCGTCGATCATGTCCCTGAACGTCTTCTGGACCTCGGGGCTGCCCACGTCGAGATCCGCATACGCGTTGCGAAACCCCTGCGGGCACTCGTCTGGGCGCTTGTCCGGTGCGTACTCGCTGTTGGCGAAGAGGCCGTGCTCCAAGTTGTCGATCCCCAGCGCGACGGCCTCCTGATACCCGACCGAGCACAGGTGGGCTGTGACCTTCACGCCGTGGCGGTGGGCCTCGTCGATCACGGCCCCCAGCTCGGCCCGCGAGATCCAGGTGTAGGCCTTGAACCAGCTCACGCCCTCCTCTGCCCAGTAGCGCACGACACGACGCGCCTGATCGGGGCCCTTCAGCCGCGCCATTGTCAGCGAGCCTTGCTCGCCGGTCAGGTAAGGGCCGGTCGTGAACATCGTCGGGCCGACCACACGCCCAGCCTCGATCTCCCGCCTGAGGTTGAGCTCTTCGTACGGCGCCCTCGCTCCTGTCGTGCGGATCGTCGTCACGCCCGACGCGAGGTATAGCCTCGACCCCGAGAATGAGAGCTGGGCCGCGCGTCCGCGTCCGCCCGTGTAGTAGCTGTGGTTATGCAGCCCGATGAGGCCTGGGATCACCGTGTGACCGGTCAGATCGAGGACCTCCGCTCCGGCCGGAATCCGGACCGTGCCGCTCGGACCGACCGCGGTGATCCTGTCGTCCTCGATCAGGATCGTTTGATCCTCGAGAGCCGGCGTGCCCAAGCCGTCGATCAGCTTCACGTGCGTGAGCGCGATCACGGGGCCATTCACGGCTACGAGTTCCTGGAAATCCTGCGCCGTCGCAGGGGACGCCGAAAGAAGCAGGGCGACGGCGAGAGCGAGGGAGGCGATTCGTACGTTCATGTCAGTTTCCTTCGACGTCGAAGACGAACTTCATTCCGGACTCCAGGTGCTCCGCAATGTGGCAGTGCACCATCCAGCGGCCCGGGTTCGAGAGCTCCAACAGGATGTCCGTCGTGGAGCCCGCCGGCAACAAAACGGTGTCCTTCCAGACGAGGTTGTCGTTCGGCACGCCGTTCTGCTCCAGCACGAGGAAGCGCTGTCCGTGGATGTGGAGCGGGTGCTGCATGGAGTGGAACGCGCCGCGGTCGTTGTGGATGCGGATCTTTACCACGTCGCCGACCCGGAATCGCCAATCGATCTGCTCGTTCTCGGCGCCGGTCAGACCATCGCGCAGAATCCAGCCGATCTCGGATCCCGTCGTCGCCCAGTTCATCACGGGCATGGTGCCGGTCCATTCGACCGGGTTGAAGTAGATCCAGTCGTAGAGCATCGACTGCTCGATCGCCAACGGCAGGCTGTCGACTTCCAGCGTCAGCACGAGCTCGTGGTCGGGCGCACGACCGAACTCACTCCGGTACGGGTCGATGTCCGCTCGGACGTCGTCGTTGATGCGCAGCGTCTCGAAGGCGTGTCCGTGGTCCGCGCCCGTGCGTGCCCCGGACACGGCCACGGTTCCGAGTCTACGGACTTCCTCCCGAAAGAGACCCATGCGGTGGTTGATGCCCTGGACGTGATTCGTAAGCGCGTAGGCTCCGGGCTCCTCGAAAAGAACCTCGACGACATAGCGCTCGGCCGGCGCGAGCACGATGCTCTCTACCATGGTCTCACGCTCGAACTTGCCCACATCGGAGCCCACGACCTTCACGGGCAGCGGTGGAGCATCGGGCTCAGAGGTCGACCGGAACGACAGATTGAACGTCCTCGTATTCGAGACGTTCGTGAAGAAGAAGCGCACGACATCCCCAGCATCGACCTCGAGGCGGTAGTCGGGCTCGCCGTTCGTCAGGAAGACGTTTCCGAAGCGGCCCATGAGCATGTAGTTCGACGACTCGCTTCCGAACGGAACCAGACCCGAATCGTCGAGCAGCAGGTCGTCGAGCATCACGACCTCTTCGCGGTTCACCGGGCTGTAATACGAGTCGGCGAGTGGCTCCACGAGCATGTTGCCGGCGAGACCCATCTCCTGCTGCACGTCCTCGCGGTGATGGGGGTGATACCAGTAGATGCCGGCGTCGCGGAAGTAGATCTGATAGCGGAACGACTCGCCCGGCTGCACGGGCTCTTGCGTCACACCGGGCACGCCGTCGTAACGGTTGTCGAGCCGGACACCGTGCCAGTGCACCGTTGTGGGCAACGGTGTGTTGTTCGTGAAGTCGACGAAGATCGTCGTCTTCTCGCCGACTTCGATGAGCGGGCCGGGGATCTGGCGGTTGAACGCGAGCATGACCAGCGTCCGTCCCTCTATCTCGCGCCGTACGAATCCGGCTCTCAGGTCCAGCGTGCCCCCGTCCGAAAGTCGGACCACCTGGCGGGGGAGCGCTTCGGGAACGTCGGGCTCGGCGCCCGGCAAGAAGGGGGAAGACCGGGGTCTGCCCTCGATGATGCCCGGCAGCATCGGCACCCCCTCGTACATGGGCGGCAGGCGCCACGTCGAGGCCCCCGGCGTGGGCGTTCTGCTCGCGCCCCCTGCTTCGGCGGCCGGCGCGAGTGCCATGAGATCGTGGGCCTCCATTCGGCTCGAGGGCGAGCGGCCGCGTAGGACGAGCGGCCCGGTGCGCTCGGCCGCCTCGGCCGAGGCCTCCGCAGTGACGAGCACGATGTACTTGTTGAAGGCGACCTCGCCGAGCTCGTTCCTGCCGTTGCCGACCTCGCCGAGGCGTACCACGGGATCGAGCACCAGTGGCGTCGCCCATGCGACGTACGTCGTGTACGGACCGAGCGTCGCGGGGTCCGGGAGGCCCGCGATCCACGCGGTCAGCTTGTGCCGGTGGCGTCCCTGGGCGGTGACGGTGACGCCGAACGGTGACCACGGGCGGGTGAGAGCCACCACGCCGGTCGCGTCGCCCGCGCGCGCCGTGGAGAAGAGGTCGATGCAGAAGAGGTCGGAGGCGGGGCGGTCGAGCACGCTTCCTGATCGCACCGGCCGACCCCCATCCGCCGTGAAGATCGATGCCCCCGTCGCCGGAGGGCGATCCGCGCACAGCGGCGGGACGCCGGCGATCTGGGTCGATGCCTGAAGCGGAAGCATCGCGAGGGTGACGACGGTCGCTGCCGCGCTGCGGATGAGAGGGCAGTGCATCGTCGGAAGATGGGGGCTTGGGACATGCGCTGCGAGAGCGGGCCCACGGCGGGCGCGCTCCGCGTCCGGACTGGCACCGATCTCCACTGAGAATCAGTTTAGCGCATCGGACCAGGAGGCCCCATGAATCGATCACATCGGACGGCAGTGCTCGCACTCGCGGCCACTGCGCTCGCTGCGCCGTGCACGCCCGTCGACTCCCAGGAGACGCTCGCACAGCGGATCGAGCGTATCCTGTCGCAAGTCCCGCTCATCGATGGGCACAACGACCTTCCCGGCCGGATCCGCGGGATCAAGACCTCGGACGGGGACGTCGGCCTGTACGATCTGAGGCAGACCACCACAGGAGACACCGACCTCCCGAGACTACGGGAGGGAATGGTGGGCGCACAGTTCTGGTCGGTGCACGTGGACGTCGACGACCCTGCGCCGGCCAAGCAGCAGCTCGAGCAGATCGACATCGCGCATCGGATCTTCGAGGCGTATCCGGACGAGCTCGAGTTCGCGGGGAGCACCTCGGACATCCAGCGCGTCTTCGGGGCCGGGAGGATCGCTTCCCTGCTCGGCATCGAAGGCGGGCACGTCATCGAGAACTCGCTGGGCGCGCTGCGCGCGTTCTACCGTGCCGGCGTCCGCTACATGGGGCTCACCCACTTCTCGAACACCGACTGGGCGGACTCCGGTACCGACGACGTCGTCAACGACGGGCTCTCCCCCTTCGGTGAGGAGGTGGTTAGAGAGATGAACCGGATGGGCATGCTCGTCGACCTCGCACACACGTCGCCCGCGACGATGAGCGACGCACTGAACGTCGCCGAAGCGCCTGTCATCTTCTCGCACGCGGGGGTGATGGCGCTCGCCGATCACCCCCGCAACGTGCCGGACTCGATTCTCCGGCGGCTCCGTGAGAACGGCGGCGTCCTGATGCAGGTCTTCTATCCGCCTTACATCAGCGTCGAAGACTCCGTCGCGACGATCTCCGACGTCGCCGACCACATCGAGCACATCAGGGACGTGGCGGGAATCGATCACGTCGGCATCGGCTCCGATTTCGACGGGATTCCAACGTACGTCCAAGGCCTCGAGGACGTCTCCACATTCCCGGCGCTCTTCATGGAACTGGCGCGCCGCGGGTGGTCGGACGAGGAGCTCGAGAAGCTCGCGGGCGAGAACTTGCTGCGGGTCATGCGGCAGACCGAAGCAGTGGCGATGCGGCTTCAGAGGGAGCGTGCGCCCTCCACGAGGACGATTGAGGAGATGGACGGGAGGCGGTAGGCGAGCAGCTCTTTGCGTTCAGGACGGAGAGTCGGCCCGAGGCGATGATGATCTTCCGTCTTTCGAGATCCTCACGTTGGGCGCCGACGCGGCGCTCTTCGGGCGCCGTGCCGGCGCTCTTCGGGGCTGCGCCGATCGGTCCCATTGCGCCGGTCGTTCATCCGGCGGTCCGACAGTTCACGACGCTGGGGTGACACCTCCATCAAGGTGGTGCGACGAACAGTGTCGCGACGGTGCTCGGCTCGACGATCGGCCACGTCACGACGCTCGTAAGCTTCCCGGCGGCTGCGCTCTACATACATCCAATTCTCCATGGCCGGTCTGGCTTCCTGCTTCCTCCGGTGAGCTCTGCGGTGCCACCTTGCAGCGTGCCCTGAATGCGCAAGAAGCACGCCCTCACCAGGATGTCGGGCTCCCGTCGTATCTGTGATGCTCTAACATGTTTCACAACAACATGTTACACGTCCAAATACACTTGCGCTGTCCCTGTTGCGACGCCACCGCAGTCGGTGTCCTTTCGTGGGCGGGGTACCTCGCCCAGCTTTTTCGTGGGCTCCGGGCTCCCCCGGATCCGCTTTGCGGCCCGATTCGCGCTTCCACGGTTGCCGCAACACTGCAACCCTCCGTTACTGCGGCGGCTCGGCGGCGGAGAAGCGGATGACGCGGTCCTGGCGTACGGTGGTACTGGATGATCGCCCGAACTCCAACTCGAAGTCACCGTTCGCGGCCGCTTCGTCATAGAACGACATCAAGCCCGCGCGATCGTCTTCGCTGAGCGGGCGGCGGAACGCCTGCTCGCCCATCCTCGATATGATCGCGGCCGCGCACGGGCGCGCCTCACTCCGCGAGGCAGTGAATTCACGCCGTTCGCGTCGGAGACGTGCATCCAACGGTCCATCTCCAGCAGCGCGACCCGCTCGCCATCGATCAAGATCTCGATCTCCTCGAGTGCGTCGGCGGCCTGGTCAGCGACATCCCTACCGCCGGATCGTATCGTATCCGCGAACGGCCTGATTGCCCGAGTGGAAGCTCTTGATGATCGCCTGCTGGGCCATGTTCGCTACGTCCTGCCGGATATTGAGATGTCGGTAGGACGAGATCTGAACCATCATGATGGTGACCATCTCCTCGGTGGGATCGATCCAGAAGACGGTGCCCCACGCGCCTCCCCAGCCGAAAGTGCCCGGCGTGAGGGCCTGCCGTGACTTCGCCGGATCTGTCACCATGCTAAACCCCAGACCGAACCCGTAGGCGTCGGCGCCCTTGATGTAGATCGGCAAGTCGCCCGTGTGATTCGTGATCATCTGGTTGACCGTCGTCGGGCTCAGCAGCCGCACGCCGTCCAGTTCGCCTCCGTTCAGAATCATCTGGGAGAAACGGAAGTAGTCGGCCACGGTGGATGAGAGTCCGGCTACGCCGCCGAAGTACGACGTGGGTCGGTCGGGCCCGGGCGCCGTGCGAAGCTCGATCGTATTGCCCGGACCGGATGGACTGTAGACAGCCGCGATCCGATCCACCTTCGAGTCGGGCACGTTGTAGTGGGTGTCGACCATGCCCAGAGGGTCGAAGATTCGCTCCTGCAGAAACTGGTCCAGGCTCTGCCCTGAGATGCGTTCGACCAGAAGTGCCACGTAGTCGGTCGAGCTGCCGTAGCGCCATTGGTCGCCCGGATGGAAGGCCAGGGGGAGTGAGGCCCGCGCGACGATCGTCTCCTCCAAGGTGGCCTTGCGACCGGCGAGTGCGCGTTCCTCGTCAGAGAGGAGGTCCCGAGATGGGTCGACGCCCGCGGTATGGGTGAGCACGTGGCGGAACGTGATGCTTCGGTCCGCGGGGACCCGTGTCACGCCTCCCTCGCTCTCGACGAGCACCTGCTTGTCGGCGTACTCGGGCATATATTTGGAGATCGGGTCGTCGAGTAGGAAATAGCCCTCCTCGAAGAGCATCATGAGCGCGGCACTCACGATGGGCTTCGTCATCGACATGATCACGAAGATCGCGTCGGCGGGCATCTGATCGTTCCCCTCGATGTAGCGGTGCCCTTGGGCTTTGAGGTGCACGACCTTGCCCTGTCTCGCCACGAGGGTCACGGTGCCCGCCACCATGTTGGAGTCGATGTACCGCTGCATGGTGGCGTCCAGGCGCTCGAAGCCCTCGGACGACATGCCCACGCTCTCCGGTTCGGCCCACGGCAGCTGTTGCGCAGCGGCAGGTGAGGCGAGAGCGAGCGCCAGTGGCACCGTTACGGCAAGTGTCGCAAGGGTCGCCATGGCCGTCGGCCCGACTAGCCGACCCGATGCCGCCGAAACGTCTCGCTGGATCGTGCATGCTCGCTTGTCCATCACCGTACCCCCTCCGATTGGGACTGAACTGACAACGCGCTCGCGATGGATCGCGTGGCACAACGTTTCGATTTCCATGCGGGCGCGCAAACCAGGCGTGCGGAACCATGCGCGGCGCCCCCGAGTTCTGCCTGTGTGAAACCCGCAGCCCTCTTCAAGTCCCGCTTTGTCGTGGTTGCGGCAACCGTCGCCGTCGCTTCTTGCGGGGATGACCCGGTGACGCTGTCGGCTCCCGACGACCCGGTGGTCCCCGACGCGATCGTGCCGACCGATTCGGTACCGCCGACTCTATCCGACGTTTTCGTCGACAACGCCCTTGTCAGTGTTCTCAACACGAGGGGACGCGTGGTCTTGAGTGCGGAGCTGGCCGACGACGACTCGGGAGTGCGCACCGTTTTGGCCCACTTCGACACTCCGACAGGGGCTGCGATCACCAGTTTCGTGACGCTGAGCCGCGTATCCGGCACGAACAGGGCGGGCACGTGGTCGGGGATCCTGGATATCGCGCCCAACACCGGGATCGGGACATGGACCCTTGCGGTCCTTCGCGCGGAGGACGCGGCCCGAAATGCCGCGTCGTGGGACAGTGCCGCGCTCGATGCGCTGGGCTTCGCGATCACCTTGCAGGTGGTCGGCAGTGGCTAGTACACGCTGCTACTTTACTGCTGCTGCTGATCGGCGTCCATCCAACCGGTGTGGCCGCTCGGCACCCGAACGTACAGGAAGCCCTCGTAGCGACCGAGCACTGGCACCTGCTCGCCGGCGTTGAGCCGGACGATCACGAGTGCAGCGTCGTTGGGCTCGAGCAACACCACTCCTCCCGCCGCCGCGACCTGCGAGCCGAGCGGTGAGTCGACCGGTTCTGTGAGTCGCGCCGCTACGTAGCCGTCGATTCCATCGGGGGATCGCACACGGAAGTACTCACCGGAGCCGCCGAGTACACGCAGGGGCGTGTATTGGCCGAGTTCTCTGATTATTGCACCGTGACGTCCGGGCGCCGCACGCAGTCGGGTCCCGTCGTTGACCAGGCGCACCCATTTGCCGAGCTGATCGAGGTCCGCAGTCTGCTCCGCGAGCGTGCCGCGCGGCGGATTCAGGAATGGATAGGGATCCACCGGACCTTCACGGCGGCGGTATACGGCGAAGTGTAGATGGGGCGGGGTGGTACGTGCGTTACCGGTATTCCCGACGAAGCCCACGGTGTCGCCGATCTGGACTTCGTCTCCGCTACGCACGTACTGACTGTCGAGGTGCGCGTAATAGATGTTCGAGTTGCGAACGGCGTCTCTCAGCCAGACGACCTTGCCGCCCAGACTCGTGATCTCGACCCGATTGACCCGGCCGGCGGATACCGCCAGCACCGGCGTTCCGCGACGTGCGAAGATGTCCACGCCGTGATGACTGCGCTGGCCTCCGTCCCGCGCCACGCCGAAGCTGCTCTGGACGGCTCGTATGCCGTAGCCTTCCAGCGGGAAGGCGAGCTGCGCCTCGAGCTTGAGTGTGACGGCGTACGTGCCGCCCCGAAGCAGTTCGGGTTGGAGCCGGAGCACGTACTCGCCACCTCTCCACGGCTCGACGACGAACTCACCCGGCACGGAATCGCTGGAGAACACCGGCCGGAGGGGGTCGTCCTCGTTCGCGGGCACGCGGAAGAGATCGACGAAGAGCCGTGTTTGCTCGCTGGAGTTGAGCGTCACTTCGGCGGTGAGCCGCTGACCACGTGAGATCGTGACGCGGTATGCCATCGCACCGGGATCCTCCGCACTGATGAATCCCTCTTCGTGGAACGGCAGCGACACCGGAGCTGGAGACTCGACGGCCTCGCGACCCGCCATGATCCAATCGCGCCCCAGAGCGGTCTCGAGGAGGCCGGCGTCCGCCAACGATGCCTCGTAGGCTTCGTACGGCGTCATGTCCCGGAAGCGGTCCTGGACCTGCTCGACCTGCTCGCACGCCGTCAGGGCAGCCAACGCCACCACGGCTATGACCCCTTCCCACCGTTTTCCACCGCTGGTCATGTTCCTCGCACCACACGTGTCCGGCGACAATCCATGCGCATGGGATCCTTGTTTAGGCGTATTCAATCCCGCGAGCTCCTCCCGAAGCTGACCTTTTCCTGTTGCATCGGTCAAGCGGATGAATTGTAGCGGACACGGCGCCCGGTTAGTTTTTCGGCCCACTCTCGGGCACTTTTCCGTACTAACCCCTAGTATCGACCGTGGTACGCATCGCCGAAATCGAAGCTGGCAGCATCGCCGACGAGCTCAGTCTCGAGATCGGCACGCGGATCGTGCGTATCAACGGCGAACCGGTTCGTGACGGCATCGATCTGACGTTCCTGCTTGCGGACACCGAGCTCGAGCTCGAGACCGTTTCTCCGGACGGAGAGGTGGTGCTGTACGAGATCGAGCGCGAGCCCGGCACGCCGATAGGGATCGTGCCGGCTCCGGACACGATCCGAGAGTGCGCGAACAAGTGCGTGTTCTGCTTCATCGACGGCAACCCGAAGGACGCTCGTCCGACGCTCTGGCTGCGTGACGACGACTTCCGGCTATCGTTCACGTACGGCAGCTACGTGACGCTGACCAACCTTGGCCCGAAGGGCCTGCAGCGACTCGTCGATCAGCGCATCTCGCCGCTCTACGTGAGCGTGCACGCGACGGAGCCGGAGGTGCGTGAGCGGCTACTGGTCAACAAGAGGGCCGGCCTGATCATGAGCCAGCTGCGCGAATTGATCGGGGGAGGGCTCGAAGTCCACACTCAGATCGTGCTCTGTCCCGAGTGGAACGACGGGCCCCATCTCGAGCGCACGATCAAAGACCTGTGGAGCCTGGGGCCGTCGGTCCGTTCGCTCTCCGTCGTACCGGTCGGGCTCACGCGCTACAACATCAATCGACCCGTGCGCCCATTGATGCCGTCCGAGGCAGGAGCGGCGATCGACCGAGTCGACCACGCACGCGAACGCGGTTTCGCGGAACGGGACCTCGGATGGTGCTACGCGGCCGACGAGATGTATCTCATCGCGGGCCGGTCCGTGCCGGACGCAGCGTACTATGACGACGGTGCCCTGTACGAGAACGGAGTGGGGGCGATCCGCCGCTTCGTCGATGGCTTCGACGCGGGGCTCGCGACCGTGGCGCGCTTCGAAGGACGGCGTGTCCGTCTCGTGACGGGGCTCTCGATGTCGCCGTTCTTGCGGGAGCGGAGCGGCCGCCTCGCGGCTGCTACGGCCGCCGACGTCGAGGTCGTCGAGGTCCGGAACCAGTACTTTGGCGAGTCGGTCACCATCGCAGGACTGCTCGGCGGGCGGGATATCTTGAAAGCCCTCGGCGACTCACAGGACGGAGACGTCATCGTGCTGCCGGCAGAGGCACTCAACGCGGACGAGGTCTTCATCGACGATCTTGCCAAGTCCGAGCTCGTGGCGGTGCTCGCTCCGGCGGAGATCCGCACGGGCTACGAGATCACTGAAGCGCTGAGGATCGCTTGAACCGGCGGCTTCCCGTCATCGCGATCGTCGGGCGGCCGAACGTCGGGAAGTCGACGTTGTTCAACCGAGTGATCGGCTCCCGCGTCGCGATCGTCGATGAGCGTTCGGGCGTCACTCGAGACCGCAACTTCGCCGCGACGGACTGGGCCGGGCACCACTTCTACATCGTCGATACCGGCGGCGTCATCGAGGGCAGCGACGAGCCACTCGACCGAGCGATCCGGCATCAGGCGTTTGCGGCGGTCGAAGAAGCCGACCTGATCCTGTTCCTCGTCGATGGCAAGGAAGGTTTGCATCCGCTCGACGAGGCCCTCTCCGAAGTGCTGAGGAAGACGGCAAAGCCAGTTCTCCTGGTCGTGAACAAGATCGATAACCTGCCGCGCGATCAGAGCCACCTCGACTTTTGGTCGCTCGGCATCGGAGAGCCGATCGCGGTGAGCGCACTCTCCGGCAAGGGTTCTGGTGATCTGCTCGACCAGGCGATCGAGGCTCTACCTGAGGCGCTCGAGGCCGAAGACGGAGACGACACCATCCGCGTTGCGGTCGTCGGAAAACCCAACGTCGGCAAGTCGAGCTTCGTGAACCGGCTCATCGGTGAGGAGCGGGTCGTCGTGTCGGAGGTTGCCGGCACGACCCGGGACCCGATCGATACTCCCTTCCGCTACCACGGCAAGACCCTCGTCTTCATCGATACTGCCGGGCTTCGCAGGCACACGAAGGTCAAGGACAGCCTCGAGTACTACAGCGCGCTCCGGACCGAACGGGCCGTATATGAGGCCGACGTATGCCTGGTGCTGATCGACTGTAGCGAGGAGGAGCTGCACGCGCAGGACGTGAAGATTCTCCAGACCGCCTGGGAGGCCGGCAAGGCGGTGATCTTGCTCGCTAACAAGTGGGATCTGGTCGAGAAGGACACGATGACCGCGCCCGACTTCCAGAAGACCATGCGGCAACGCATTCCGTTTCTGCAGTGGGTACCGATGGTCTTCACGTCCGCACTCACCGGCCAACGCGTTCGGAAATGTCTTGATCTGATCCTGGAGGTGTTCGAAGAGCGTCGTCGCCGGATCGAGACGCACGAGGTCAACGCGATCATGGAGGCGCTGCTCCGTCGTCAGCCGCCGCCACTCCATAGAGGTCGCCGCGTGCAGGTGAAATACGCGACCCAGATCACTGTGGCTCCCCCGACGTTCGCCATCTTCTCGAACTTTCCGAAGGCGCTGCCCGCGAGCTACGTTCGCTTCCTCCACAACGGGTTCCGGGATGCCTGGACCTTCATGGGCACCCCGATCCGCCTTCGTTTCCGGAGCGGCAAAGAGAAGTGACCTACGCCCTGCTTGCGCTTTCCTACCTGCTCGGCGCGACGCCGACGAGCTACTGGATGGGGAGGGCGTTTCACGGGCTCGATCTCCGCGAGCACGGATCCGGCAACCTGGGCGCGTCCAACGTTTTCAGGATCCTGGGTCCGAAGTGGGCTCTGCCGGTCGTCGCGGTCGATGTGACGAAAGGTTTCGTCCCAGTCTGGTTGTTCCCGAGCATGGTGGACGGAGACCTTGGATGGACGCTCGCGTTCGGGGGTGCGGCGATCGTGGGGCACATCTTCTCCCTCTGGGTCGGCTTCAAGGGCGGGAAGGGGATCGCGACCAGCGCCGGAGTCTTTCTCGCCCTGGCGCCCTGGGCGGTGCTCGGCGCTTTCGTCGTTTGGCTCGTCCTGACGTTGCCGACCGGGTATGTGTCGCTCGGCTCCATGGGTGCTGCGGCCACGCTGCCGGTGTTCGTGGCGCTGACGCCCCACCGGGGCGACACGACGGTACTCTGGTTCACCGTGACGCTCGCGCTTTTCGTCCTATGGGCCCATCGCTCGAACATCCGACGGCTGCTGCAGGGGACCGAGAGCCGATTCGGGAAAGCGCATGTGGACGACGCCGACACCAACGACGGCGCTGATCCGGCCGAGGCGGCGCCATGAGCGATTCGCTCCCGATCACCGTGGTGGGTGCGGGTGCTTGGGGCACGGCGCTCTCGGCTCTGCTCGTCAGGAAGGGACACGCAGTCACGATCTGGTCCTACGAGCCGGAGATCGCCGAGTCGATCAACCAGCGTCGCCTCAACCCGTATCTGTCCGATGTCTCGCTGCCCGAGGGACTGCACGCCGAAACTGAGCTGGCGCGCGCGGTCCGTGGTGCGGACATGGTGCTCTCGGCGAGCCCGTCGCAGTTCGTGCGGCCGGTCATGGCCGAGGCGGCCGGAAGCCTGGCTCCCGGCGCTTTGATCGTGAGCGCCTCCAAGGGTATCGAGCTCGGCTCACTTCTGTGTATGGACAAAGTGCTCGATGGTGTGCTCTCGCAGGCGCACATGCAGCGGTTTTGCGCGCTCTCCGGCCCTAGCTTCGCGCGCGAGGTCGCCGACGGATCGCCGACAGCGGTCGTCGTCGCGGGTCGGACGGAGGAAGCCGCGGAGCAGGCGCAGGACATTTTCCAGACCTCGTACTTCCGCGTCTACACCAACACCGACGTCGTGGGGGTCGAACTCAGCGGTGCGCTCAAGAATGTCATGGCGCTTGCGGCGGGGATGACCGTCGGTCTCGGATACGGACACAACACGATGGCCGCGCTCATCACGCGAGGGCTCGCGGAGATGACGCGGCTCGGGGTCGCGATGGGCGCCGAGACAGCTACTTTCTCGGGGCTGGCCGGCGTGGGCGACCTCGTGCTCACATGTACGGGATCGCTGAGCCGGAACCGAACGGTCGGTTATCGGTTGGGGCAGGGGGAGTCCCTCGATGAGATCCTGGCCGACATGACCGCGGTGGCCGAGGGCGTGAAGACCGCAGCAGCGGTGCACGAGCTCGCCGCCCGACACGGCGTCGAGATGCCCATCGTGGAGCAGGTGTATCAAATCGTGGAGGAAGACAAACGTCCCGCGGACGCCCTGAAGGAACTCATGCTGCGGGACCCGAAGCCGGAAGACTGGAAATGAGCGAACGGGAGCGGTGATGAACGAGCCGATCGCGAAGAAGGTCTACTACTCAATCGGGCAGGTGTGTGACCTCACGGGCCTCAAGCCACACGTGCTCCGGTATTGGGAGACCCAATTCGACGTCCTCAACCCGACGAAGAACCGTGCCGGCAATCGCGTCTATCGATCGAAGGAGATCGAGATCATCCTGCTCGTGAAGCATCTTCTCTATGAGAAGAAGTACACGATCGAGGGGGCCAACAAGCGACTCGTCGAGATGCGCAGGGCAGGTGAGCTGGAGGAGGAACGCCAGGACGTGCTCAAGCCGGAATTCCTCGCCGGCATCAAGACCGAGCTCGAAGAGCTCCGCCAGGTGCTCACCCCAGGCACGGCTTCGGAGGGCGGCTGACAGGTAGCCCGTGGCCGTGAAGATCCTGTGCACGAACGACGACGGGTATATGGCGACCGGGATTCGCATACTCGCTTCGGCCGCCAGCTCGCTAGGCAGTGTCAGCACCGTGGCTCCCGATCGGGAACAGAGCGCGACGAGTCACTCCCTCACGCTCCATCATCCGCTGCGGGCGCGCCGCACGGTGGATGGGGCGTTCGTCGTGGACGGTACTCCGACGGACTGTGTGATCCTGGGTGTGAACGAGCTTCTTCCCGAGCGGCCTGACGTCTGCCTCTCAGGGGTGAACCACGGACCGAACATGGGCGAAGACGTGCTTTATTCGGGAACGGTCGCCGCGGCCATGGAGGCCACCGTGATGGGCATTCCCTCCATTGCGCTCTCCTACGTCGGGGACCGCTTCGAGGATCTGGAGGGCTGGGAAGCGGTGGTGCGGGCGATCCTCGAGGGAATCCTCAAGCGCGACGGCTTTCCCGAGGACACGTTGTTCAACGTGAACCTGCCGTCGGTAGCGCCTGACGAAGTGCGCGGCATCAAGGTCACCTCGCTGGGTCGGCGCCGTTACGCGGACTCGATCCTGCGCTCCAAAGACCCGATGGGCAAGGAATACTTCTGGATCGGCGGTGGGTCGATGAGCTGGTGTGGTCCCGAAGACTCGGACTTCCGAGCTGTCGAGGACGGCTATGTTTCTGTGACTCCGCTTCACCTGGACCTCACCAACTACAAGCTGCTCAAGGAGATCCGCGCGTGGGATCTGGGCCTCTAGACGACACCCGCTTCGTCGGATACCGGCGTAAGCTCATCGAAGACATTCGGGCACGGGGGATCGACGACCTCCAGACGCTCCAGTGCTTCGACATGGTGCCACGTCA
>JADFSR010000054.1 GCA_022560615.1 Gemmatimonadota bacterium | reverse complement strand
CAAGGAACGACGAGGAGTCGTAGCCGAGCGGGCACCGCCGCCGAAGGCGGTGGTCCGACGAGGAGAGACGATGGATCAACCGCGCGGGCACCGACGCGAAAGCGTTGGTCGCCATGTGCCCAACACCGTGGCTGAAAGGACACACAAGTCTGTGGGTTGCGGTGGCACGGCCCCATCTCCGTCGTTGGAGCGTCTCGGAGTAGCTACGGCTACGCCTTCGCCGCTCCGCGACCCGCGCAATGCGCGGGTGCCCTCTGGGGCCGTGGCACCCGGGGACCCGTGCGTAAGCACGGGTGGCGGCCCGCCCCCCTTTCCGATCACCCTTCTAGGGTAGTGGAGTAGCGTTCAGCGCCCTCCGTGAGGAACCGTCATGCTGGATGACCTGTGGTCCCTGCTCGTCCCGGATCTTCGGACCGCGCTGTGGTCGTGCGCGTTGGCGGTGAGCATAGTGCTCACGGTAGGCACACTCGCGGCATACGCGCACGGACGCGGCCTAGCAGTCCCCTACACGCGTAAGATCTTCCACTTCGGAGTCTTCACGGGTGCCGCGGTCACACATTCGCTATGGGGCTTGCCGGGAGTCAACGCCTTCGGTGCGGTACTCGCAAGCGTCGTCCTCGTGGCGGTGCTCCGGGGCGACCGGGACCCGATCTACCGTGTGCTGGCTCGTGAGACCGATCGCCCTCGCCGCACGCTCTTCATCCTCCTGCCGCTGGTCACGACCGCGCTAGGGGGCCTTGGAAGCGCACTTCTGACCGGACCGTATGCGACGGTGGGATTCCTTGTGAGCGGGTGGGGCGACGCCGTCGGTGAACCGGTCGGCACGCGGTGGGGGGAACACAAGTACCGAGTACCGTCGCTCGGCGGAGTGCCCGCTACGCGCTCCCTGGAAGGGTCCGCCGCGGTCTTTCTGGTTGCTTGGGCCGCTGCCACGGTCGCGCTCTGGAAGCTGGCTGACCCATCGCAGGCCGTGCTCGTGGGGCTCGCCTGCGCCGCCGTCGGCGCGCTCGTCGAGGGGCTGAGCAATCACGGTCTGGACAACCTCACCGTGCAACTCGCCGCTTCCGGAACTGCTTGGATGTTGATGTCATGATGCGACTCACGTACCGCACCGAGCTCGTCGACCACGATCCCGAGACCGTTTTCGCCTGGCACGAACGTCCTGGCGCGCTCGAGCGTCTGACGCCGCCTTGGGCGGTCGTCGACGTTCTTGAAAAGGAGGGTGGAATCCGGGACGGCGCGAGGGTCGTGCTGCGCGTGCACCGGGGGCCTACGAGCTTCAAGTGGGTGCTCCGGCACAAGGACTACATCGAGAACGAGCAGTTCCGGGACGAACAGATATCCGGACCCTTCAAGTCCTGGGTGCATACGCATCTCTTCACTCCCATCGACGGGGGCGGCACGAAGCTAGAAGACGAGATCGATCTCGAGGCGCCACTCGGCGCCCCCATCGGGCCACTCTTGGTGAAGCGTGAGCTGGGCCGCCTCTTCCGCTTCCGCTATCGCCGACTCTTCACCGATCTCGCGCGCCACGCGGAGCACGCTTCGAAGCCGCGTTTGACCGTGGCGATCACCGGGGCGTCCGGGCTGATCGGTAGCAACCTCGCCGACTTCCTCACCACCGGTGGCCACAGGGTCATCCGTCTCGTGCGGGACAGCCGCCAGCTGGCCGACGACTCGATCTACTGGAATCCCGCGACCGGGGAGATCGACGTCGAAGGGCTCACCCGTGCCGACGCGATCGTGCACCTCGCCGGCTCGTCGATCGCGAGCGGCCGCTGGACCGCCGCGCGCAAGAGGTCGATCAAGCAGAGCAGGGTGAAAGGGACCGAGCTGATCGCCCGTACGCTCGCGACCATGTCCGGCGGCCCGCGCATTCTCGTGTCGGCGTCGGCGGTAGGCTTCTACGGCGACCGCGGCAGCGAACGGATCGACGAGACCGCACTTGCCGGCAAAGGCTTCCTAGCCGAGGTGTGTCGGGCGTGGGAGGGTGCGGCGAAACCAGCGGAGCGGGCAGGGGTGCGTCTGACGACGTTGCGGACGGGCGTGACGCTTTCACCGGCGGGCGGGGCGCTCGGGCAGATGCTTCTGCCCTTCAAGATGGGTGCCGGCGGCCGGTTGGGATCCGGCAAGCAGTACCTGAGCTGGATCGACAACGACGACCTCATCGCAGCGATCCATCACATCCTGATGACAGACTCCATCCGAGGTCCCGTGAACGCCACGGCCCCCCACCCGGTGACCAACTCGACGTTCACGGCGGCACTGGGTCGCGTACTCGGGCGACCGACCGTGCTGCCCATGCCCGCGCTCGCCGTGAAAGCGGCGTTTGGTCAGCTTGGCACGGAGGCGCTGCTCTGGGGGCAGCGGGTGCTGCCTAGGAAGCTCACCGAGTCCGGTTTCACCTTCTTCTACGAGGGTGTGGAGGAGTCGATGCGCTTCCAACTGGGGCGGGCAGAGTAGGAGGCGCCCTACCGGCTGCTAATCCCGAACCAGATCCCCGTCCGAGGTGAGCTTCGGATACGGCCGTCCCTCGCTGCGGCGCTTGGAGGCGATCGACGGCCAGGCCCACTCGAACAGCTGTCGCTCGAAGTCATCGGGCGAAAGCCGGCTTTCAGAGTACATCCCGGCTTTGTCCCGCTGGCGCATCGCTTCGAAGAGCAGGATCGACGTCGCGACCGATACGTTCAGCGATCGCACCATGCCGAGCATGGGCACCGAGACGTGTGCGTCGGCGAGCTCCAGGCCTTCGGCAGAGACGCCGTCGAGTTCGGCACCGATGAGGATTGCGGTCGGCTGCGTATAGTCGATTTCCCTGTAGTCGATAGCGTCGTCGGACGGATGCGCGGCGATCACGCGGAACCCCGACGCATGAAGATGTGAGATTGCGCCCGCGAGCTCCTCGTGTAGACGCACCCGTACCCACTTCTTGGTGCCGGCTGAGGTGCCGTGGTGTAAGGCCAGGCCCTTCTCCGGCCGGACCACGTGGGCTTCGAGCACACCTGCGGCGTCGCAGTTGCGCAGGATCGCCGAGAAATTGTGGGACTTGTTCACCCGGTCCATGAGCACGGTCAAGTCTGGCTGACGGCGGGCGAGAACTTCTCGAATGCGCCGGAATCGTTCGCTTCGCATTTGGGTATAGTCTCGCTGACTCGCCCAAGAATCCATCCCACGCCTCCCAGGAGGACCCTCTGCCTCGCTGCACACGATTGCTCATGGTCGCGCTGCTCACCACCCCCCTCATTACCTGCGACCAAGTAGGCGACATCACGATAACGCCGGAATTCGACCTGACCTACTCCTTCGAGTCCGGTCTGGAAGGGTGGTTCGGGAACGGCGTCGACCTCACGGACCCGATCGTGACATGGTCCGTGGAGCAATCGAGCGAACAGGCCTCCAGCGGCGCCAACTCCGTGAGGCTCTACATCGACAATAGCAACGGGATGGCCAAGGTCTGGATCGAGCGCACGGTCAACGTCGCACCGAGCCATGCATACGACGTCGACATCAGCTTCGACTTCGGGACTGCCGACTTCGGCCAGACCAATCTGTGGCGGATCGTGTCCGGCGCGCACACGCGATCACCCGGAACCGCCGCGGCGCTCACGGTGCAGGACGCGACCGGCAACGGTTCCGCATCGAACGTCGGCGTGCAGTGGCTCCCGAAGAGCTATCGCGTGCGCGCGTCCTCGGACGCGGGGGGTCGCATGCAAATCGTCATAGGCGTGTGGGGGACTTGGGAGACGCCACGCACCTACTACATCGACAACGTGCAGCTGCTCTTCACGCGGGCGAGTTGAGCCACGCCGGGCAGCTTGGCTAACTGCTAACCCAGGAACACGCTGTCCACGGCCTGGAACAGCAGCGCGCCGATCACACCACCCACGAGCGGCCCGACTACCGGAATCCACGCATACCCCCAGTCCGAATCGCCCTTACCGGCAATCGGAAGCAGCGCGTGCGCGATGCGCGGACCCAAGTCGCGAGCCGGATTGATGGCATAGCCGGTCGGACCACCCAGACTGAGCCCGATCGCCCAAACGAGGAAACCCACGAGTAGCGGCGCGATACCCGTGCTGAACACAGCAGACAGGTCGATCTCGCTCGCAGACTGGATCTCGAGCGCGTTGGCTCCGATCGCGAGCACGCCGAACATCAGCAGGGCGGTCCCGATTACCTCGGTGACGAGGTTGGCTGCCGGCGAACGGATCTCGGGGCCCGTGCAGAACACGGCTAGCTTCGCGGCCGGATCGTCGGTGGCTTCCCAGTGTCGGAAATAGGACAGGTAGACCAGCACGGCGCCGCCGATGGCACCCAGCATCTGACCTGCCAGATACGTCGGCACCTGGGCCCATTCCAAACTTCCGATGGACGCGAGCCCGATCGTGACCGCCGGGTTGATGTGCGCGCCGCTGACCCGGCCTACCGCGTACACGGCCATGGTCACGCCGAGCGCCCACCCCGTCGTGATCACGATCCAGCCGGAGTTATGGCCCTTGGTCTTCGCCAGTACGACGTTCGCGACGACACCGTCCCCTAGAAGGATCAGGATCGCGGTGCCTACGACTTCTGCCAGAAAGATGTCCAGAGGAGTCAGCCCCGCGATCAGTTTGGGGAACGAACGCGCATCAGTCGGTCCGGGAAGTTCGTGAACATGCCGTCGACGCCGAGCTCGATGAGGCGCGTCATGTCGCTCTCTTCGTTCACGGTGTACGGGTGCACCAGGAGCCCGTGGCGCTTGGCGGCGCTCATGAACTCCGGGGTCACGAGACGCTGAGTAGGTCCAACGCCCACCGCATAGCTCGCTATGTCACGCATCGCGGCATCGAGGTCGGTAGGCATCTGTGAGGCCCCGATCAGCTGGATCAGCGGCAACTGGGGCCTGAGTCGATGGATCTTCTTCAGGCTCTCGGAACTGAAGGACTGGACCAGAACCGTGCGGTCGTCCGGCGAACCCGGCACCAGGTCGTGTCTTGTGAGCAGCTCCACCAACGCCTCTTCCATCCCCAGCGCCTGCTCGCTTTGCTTGGTTTCGATGTAGTAGCGCGTGGTCTTTCCGTACCGGGTCAGCACGGCGTCCAAAGTCGGAATGCGCTCCAGATCTCCCGCGTCCGCCCCACGCCAGCTGGATATTTCGCAGTTCAGAAGGTCCCGGTACAGCTTCTCAGCTACCGGACCGGTGCAGTGCTCCGGCGGGCCGCGGGCGGTACGGTCCAGGTCAGCGTCGTGCATCACGATCAAGACCCCGTCGCGTGTCATCTGCAGGTCCTGTTCGATGTAGTCGGCACCCATTTGGACTGCGATGTCATACGCAAGCAACGTGTGCTCGGGTGCGTGGCCCGAGGCACCGCGATGCGCGATCACCGTCGCCGGAGCCGAAGCACTCGACTGGCTCAGGGAGGCCAAGGGCAGAGACAGCAGAAGGAGCAGGAGCGCCGCGAGCGACATGCAGAGAGGCCTGGTCATGCGAATCGCCGATGAATTCAGGGTCAGCCCTCGACCGGCCGCACCGTGCGGCCCACGATCAGGGTGACGTTGTCGCTGCCACCCCCGTCCAACGCGTCCTGCAGCAGCAGCTCCGCGGTCTCTCGGGCGCTCTGCATCGACGAGAGGCGCTGCTCGATACGCTCGTCGGAGACGTGCTTCGTGAGTCCGTCAGTGCAGATAAGGAGCACCGAGCCCCAATCGCGCACGAATCGCGTCACGACCGGTTCGGCCTGCTTGCCGCCCATGGCGCTCGATAACACGTTCGCCCACCTGCTGCCCTGGGCCACCGTCTGCGTGAGCGTGCCGTCGTCGATGAGGTCCTGAGCCCACGTCTGGTCTCTGCTGATCTGAGTCAGCTCACCGTCCTGGTAGATGTAGCAGCGCGAATCACCGACCTGCAACAGATACGCGTGCGGCCACAGGCCCAGGAACAGCGTGAGCGTCGTGGCGAAGCCCCGCCCGTCGCCTTCATGCTCGGCCTTCTTGAGCAGGCTCTCGTGACACGCTAGCGCAGCATCGTGGAGGAGTCGGGAGAAGACTTCTGGATCGCTCGCTTCGGCAAGGTCAGCCTGGTGGAAGGTCTTCGACACCGAGGACACCAATTCCGATACGGCGAGGCGAGCAGCTTCCTCCCCGCCCGCTCTTCCGCCGACGCCATCCGCGACCATCGCCAGGGTCGCGAGGCGCTCGGCATGCAATATCCGGCTGTCTGCGTCACCGATGCTCGTTCGGTCCACACGCACGCCGCGCGCGAGGGCACCCAAGAAGAAGTGATCCTGGTTGTCCGCGCGAGCCTTGCCGGCGTGCGTAAGCCCCCACGCATCGATATTCGAGAACTGTGGCCTCTTGATCTCGCCTATTTCCTCCTTCGAGCCTCCTGCTCCCGGCCCTCACCGGCCGACACGAGACCCGTGCGCCTAGCTGAAACGCTCGATCAACGTAGAGACGGAGAAGGGGTCGTCGCCAGCGGCGAATTCACGTAGCGGAGTCCTCTGGCTATACTCGCGGGCCCCCAGGACTCAGCGAGGGCCGCAGCCACCGCCCCGAGCAAAGCGCGCGTAGATGACAGAGTTCTCACGGAATCGCTCCGCCTTCGTTCCCTGGACCTGTTTCGTGTTGGCTGTGAACGCAGCCGCGGTGGCGGTCCCGCTAGCGGCTCAAGATGGCCGCCAGGTGCCTAATGTCGCCCCTGTCTACGTAGAGGAGAGCCCGGTGATCGACGGCGCCTTGGACGAGGCGATTTGGCGTGACGCGGCGCTACTCGATGCTTTTACCCAGCAGGAGCCAGACGAGGGAGCCCCGTCCTCGGAGCGCACGGAGGTTCTACTGATGTACGATCGGAATGCGCTGTACCTGGGCGTGCGCGCGTTCGATTCGTCGCCGGCAGGGGTCACAGCCACCGAAATGAGGCGGGACTCCGACCGAATCCTGAGTGAGGACAACTTCCAAATCATCCTGGATACGTTCCGGGATGGCCGCTCCGGCTACATGTTCGTGACCAATCCCCTCGGCGCGCAGCTGGATCAGCAAGTCTTCAACGAGGGAGAGGGCGGACTCCCGGGAAGGGCGACCCCCAACATCAACCGCGACTGGGACGGCGTCTGGCACGTCGCCGCACGCCAGACGCCGGACGGCTGGATCGCCGAGATAGCGATCCCGTGGGTCACACTCCGATTTCCGGAGTCTGACTCGCAGAGCTGGGGAATGAACCTCATGCGCAACATCGGGCGCAGGAACGAACAGGCGTTCTGGGCTCCGATTCCCAAGCCGTATGCGATCTCGAAGGTGAGCCTCGCGGGCACACTCACCGGCATGAGCTCTCTCGCACGTGGTAGCGATCTGCGCATCACGCCGTTTGTCACGAGTGGCGCTAGTCGGGTGACGGATGCGGGAGTCGTGGACGACTCCTTCCAGCGTGATATGGGGATCGACGTCAAGTACGGTCTGAGCGCAGGACTCAACCTCGACGTCACCGTAAACACCGACTTCGCCCAAGCCGAAGTCGACGACGAGCAGGTCAACCTGACCCGCTTCCCGCTATTCTTCCCCGAGAAGCGTGACTTTTTTCTGGAGAACTCGGGGCAGTTCAAGGTGGGTTCGGCGACGGCCTTCAACCGGCTGGCCGAGCTGTTCTTCACGCGTCGTATCGGGCTCTCGCCGACGGGTGAGCAAGTCCCGATTCTCGCGGGCGCCCGGCTGACGGGTAAGGTCGGCAGAAACGACATCGCGGTGTTGAACGTGCAGACCGACAACGCCTTTGGTCGATCGGGCGAGAATTTCCTGGTCGCGCGATACAGTCGGCACTTCCTGTCCCGCTCGAGGGTCGGTGGTCTCTTCATCAACAAGAGCGAGACCGATGGCGACCACTTCAATCGCACGTTCGCCGTCGACATGACGCTGGTGCCGCATGATGCGTTCACGGTCACGGGATTCATCGCGAGGACCGAAACGCCCGGCATCGAGGACGGTGGTGAGAGCGCCAGCTACCTGAACGCCACCTGGTTGGATCAGAGTTGGCGGATCTACGGCGAGTTCGCCGACCTCGGCGACAACTTCAATCCCGAGGTCGGCTTCCTGCCACGCAGGGGTATTCGCACGAGCAAGCTGCACTTCGAGAGGAACCCGCGACCCGACCGCTTGGGCATCCGCGTCATGCAGCCCATGGTGAACATCATCTACACCACCGACCAACAGAACCGGCTCGTCTCGCGTCGGTGGCACACGATGGTGGGCACCCGCTTCGACAACGGCGCGTTCCTCAACCTGTGGTACAACCGCAACTACGAGCGGCTCGACGAGCCCTTCGTGGTGCGGGACGGAGTCGCGATCGCCCCGGGAGGATACACGTTCGGCGAGTGGCGAATATCGTTCACTAGCAATCCGTCACGCAGCTTCTACTACGGGTTGAACTACTCGCCGCAGGACTTCTACGACGGCACGCGCACGGACAAGAGAGTCACGCTCGGGGCACGGCTCTCGAGTAGGCTCTCCGCCGAGGGGTCCTATGCACGCAACGACATCGAGCTGCCCGCGGCTGCGTTCGATGTCGAGCTCGCGTCGCTGCGCATCGACTACGCGCTGTCGCCCGCCATGACGCTGCGCACGATCTCCCAGTACAACTCGGCGACGGATCAGTGGAGCACGAGCGCGCGCTTCCGCTACACATACAGGCCCGGCAGCGACATCTACGTCGTGTACGACGAGTTGCGCCGCGACGTCGACGACCCCACCGGCCTCAGCATACTCAACGAGTACCGGGACCGGCGACTGATATTGAAGGTGACGCATCTGCTGACGCGGTAGGGGCGCCACGTCCGGTAGTCTACACGTGCCTACGCGTCCCTCCGGCGCGCTCTACGTAGACTCTGAGGCACCTCCCTCCACGGTCTAGGCACCTTTCGCGCGTCCATTGCGTTGCATGACGCAGAGAGCGCGAGCTCTGAATAGGAGAACGTGAGATCGACGGCATCGCACACAGCGACCGGAGGATCTCATGTCGAAGAAGAGCTACGCGTTTTGGACCGCACTGGGCCTCTCGTTCATCGCCATATACACCGCCGAGATCGTGCGGCCGGCCGCCACGTTCGTACCGGGCTGGCGGTCGTACGAATGGCCCGCGGCTGACGGCTTCGGGGGCACTCATCACTCGCCGCTCTCGGACATCACTGCCGAGACGGTCGAGTATCTCGAGGTCGCATGGACATACCGGACCGGCGACGTGCACGGCCACGGCGGAGGCATGGCGGGGACCGCCTTTGAGGCGACCCCGATCATGCTCGACGGTATCCTCTACATCGCGACGCCGTACAGTCGGGCCGTGGCACTCGATGCCGAAACCGGACAGGAGCTCTGGACGTTCGACCCCGGCGTGGATCGCACCGACGACTTCCAGACCATGGTCACGTCCCGCGGGCTCTCTTATTGGGTAGATCCGAAGCGTCGCTCCGTTGACGAGTGCGCGACCCGAATCGTGCATGCGGCGTTCGATGCGCGCCTCTTCACACTCGACGCGAAGACGGGTGTTCCGTGCTCGGACTTCGCCCACGGCGAGGGCATCGACCTCGGGATCGGGATTGAGCGTCTGGAGGGACGGCGCGAGCAGTTCAAGCACACCGCCCCGCCCGCGGTCATCAACGACGTCGTGGTGGTCGGCTCGAGCATATGGGACAGTCACTTCGCAGACGGACCGAGTGGAGCCGTGCGGGCGTTCGACATACGCACGGGCGAGTTGCGCTGGACGTGGGAACCGCTGATCGGTGTCGAGGGCACGTTACCGAACGGGGAGAAGATCCCCGCGGGGGCCGCGAATACGTGGGCGACGATTACGCCCGATGTCGAAAACGACCTCGTATTCGTGCCGACAGGCAGCCCGAGCCCAGACCACTACGGGGGGCTGCGTCCTGGCGACAATCGCTTCGCGAATTCTCTAGTTGCGCTCCGGGCGTCGACCGGTGAGGTCGTGTGGCACTTCCAGATGGTGCATCACGACCTCTGGGACTACGATCTGCCCGCGCCTGCTGCGCTGATCACTCTCGAGCGCGACGGTGAGCAGGTACCCGCCGTGGTCCAGAGCACGAAGATGGGCTACCTGTTCGCTTTTCACCGGCTCACCGGCGAGCCGCTCTTCCCCATCCTGGAACAGCCGGTCCCAGGATCCGACGTGCCCGGTGAGGTTGTCTCGCCCACGCAGCCCGTACCGCAACTGCCTCGGCCGCTCACGCCGCAGAACATGGATCCCGAGGACGCGTGGGGCCTGACGCCGTGGGACAGGGCAGCGTGCCGGGAGAAGATCGAGAAGCACCGCTCCGATGGCATGTACGCTCCGCCCAGCGTGCGGGGCACGATCGCGTATCCGGGGTTCATCGGAGGGATGGGGTGGGGCGGTGTCGCTTTCGATCCGTCTACGGGGTTGCTCGTCACGAACACGAACCGGTTGGCGATGGTATCGACTCTCATCCCGCGGGAAGTTGCAGACCGGAGTCCCCCACCCCGTGAGGGCGCGAAGTTCACCCTCGCAGCCCAAGAACACACACCTTACGCCGTAAAGCGCGAACCTCTCCTCTCACCGCTGGGGATTCCCTGCACGTCGCCCCCGTGGGGGATGCTGCACGCTGTCGACATGCGGACCGGTGAGCTCGCTTGGGAAGTGCCGCTCGGAACCGTGACCGACCTCACCAATGTGCCGGCCCCGAAGCGCTGGGGATCACCGAATATGGGCGGTCCGCTCATCACGGGCGGTCTGATATTCATCGGCGCGAGCATGGACCGGCGCCTCCGGGCGTACGACCTGCAGAGCGGTGAGATGGTGTGGTCGGCGAAGCTGCCGGCTTCGCTGCAGTCGTCACCGATGACGTACCGCGCCCGCGACGGTGCTCGGCAGTTCATCGTAGTCGCGGCGGGCGGTCACGACGGCATGAAGTCGCGGCTGGGCGACCACGTGATCGCGTATGCACTACCTACGCGCGACGCTGCCGGAGGGCTCCGATGAGCCGCCGTGCATTGGTGACCGGCGCGACCGGTATGCTCGGCTCGCACATCGTGGAGCGGCTGCTTCTGGAGGGCTGGGAAGTTCGGGCCCTGGTGCGGGACCACGCGGGAGCAGCGTGGCTGCAGGAGTGTGGCGCCGAGCTGGCCGTCGGCAGGCTCGAGGACGGCGCGTCGCTACTCGGCGCCGCGAAGGGATGCGACGTGATCTTCCATGCCGCCGCGACGATCGGGGCGGGAGGCGACTGGGAGGCATTCCGCCGCGGCAACGTCGAGGGCACACGCGGCGTCGTCGACGCAGCGACGGCCGCCGGGGCGAGGCTCGTGCACGTGAGTAGTACCGCCGTGTTCGGGCAGGCGCGTTACCGCTGCACGCCGACGGACGAGACCGTGCCGGTGCCCGAGCTACCCGCGCACGACGTGTATGGTCGCAGCAAGCAGGGGGCGGAGCACATCGTCCTGCACGCGCATCGGACCGGACGGACCTGGACGTGCGTCGTGCGGCCGGCGGTCATGTACGGCCGACGAGACCGGCAGTTCGCCCCTCGTGTCGCGCCGGTACTGCAGCGGGGAATCTTCCCCCGGATCGGAGGCGGCCGCACTACACTCGCGCTCGTGCACGTGGGCAGCGTGGCGGAGGGAGCGATTCTCGCGGCGACGTGTGACGCGGCGGCGGGGCTCGTCTTCCACCTCACGAACGATTTCCCGGTCACCGTGAGCGACCTCGTTAGCTGTGCGGCCGAGGGTCTCGAGCGGAAGATCTACGCACCCGACGTCCCACACCGAGTCGGGCGGGCGGGCTTCACCGCACTGAGGGTGGCGCTCCGCGTGCTCGGCCGGGGTGACCTCGCGCGGCATGCGCGCGGCACGTTCGACATGCTGACCCGCGACAACCCTTTCACGTCAAAGCGGGCCCGCGACGTCCTGGGGTGGGACCCCTCCGTGCCACCCGAGGTCGGGTTGACCGAGGCGTTTCGATGGTGGAATCGGCACCACTCCGCCGCGCGGAGGTGAAGGTGAGCCATGGATGCCACCTGGATCGAAGTGGCCGGCCTGACCATCCGGGCCCCCGTCACGGCAGGAACGAATCTGCTGCTCGCCGGACAGTGCCTGCTCTACTACCGATCGTTGCGTTCATCGCGAGCGCCGGCGGCGACTCTGTGGGGCGCGTTCTTCCTCTTGATGTCGTTCGCCACTCTGGCGGGTGTCGTCAAACACGGGTTCCGGCATCAGCTGACCGAGAACCAGCTGATCCTCGTGCGGTGGATGTCGAATCTTGGAAGCGGGGTCTCCACGTACTTCGCGCAACGCGCGACCGCCCGGATTCATGCAGGCAAGCGGTGGGGCGTCGCGATCGAGCGTCTCGTAGCCCTTCAGCTCCTGGTGTTCGTAAGCATGAACGTCGTCGTCGGCCCCGAGATCATGCTGGTAATCGCGAACTCCGCGCTTGGACTCATCCCCGTGATCGTGGTCGAAGAGACCGCGGCTCGACCTGGTCACACCACCGGAGTGTGGATCGCTCGAGGCCTTTCGCTCTCCATGCTCACCGGCGCCGTGTACGTCGTCGGCTTCTCCTTCGGACCGTGGTTCAACCACATAGACGTGGCCCACGTGCTCATGGGAGGGAGCTTCTACCTCATCCTCAGGGGGGTGCGATAGCCATGGATGCCAACGTCCTGCTCGGCGCCGCACTGACCTGTGTTGCGGGCGGAATTCTGCCTTGGATCAACACGGAAGTTGTCGTGATCGGCGCCGCCATGCTCATACCCTCGTCTGCACTTCCGGCGTTGGTGACGGGCTGCGCACTCGGCCAAATGTCAGCCAAGTGCGTGCTCTACGGGGTGACCCGTTGGGCGCCCGAGCGGTTGCCTGCACGGGCGCGGCAGTTGCTTTCGCGCGTGGAGCGGTACCGCGAACGTCGACGTCTGCTGGCGCTCGCAGTTTTCTCGGGGTCGCTCGTCGCGATCCCACCCTTCTATCTCGTCACGCTCGCTTGCGGCGTGCTTCGCGTCCCGTTCGCGCTCTTCGCGGTGGCGGGCCTCTCGGGGACGGCCATGCGATATGGCTTCCTCGTGTGGGCCGCGACCGCGCTCGGCGTCAGCTAGCCCTCAGGAGGTCATCATGACCACGAAGCGAATACTTGGACCCTCGCTCTATCTGCTGATCGCGTGCACGCCCCGAGTTGCGCAGGCACAAATGCGCTCCCATGTCACCCTCTTCGAGCTGGCACCGACTATCGACCTCAACATCTGCTCCGCGAAGGCCCACGAGCGCGGACCCGCGTGGGACGCGATGCTCGCCTCGCGCGAGATGGAAGACGACGAAGCCAGGCACGTGCTTGCGGCTCTTCAGGACTCGCTGACAGTCGAGGCCGTGGCGCGTCCGACTGACGTCGAACTTCAGTACGTGCTCGCCACCGTGATCGGGGTTCGAACCGAGGTCGAGGGTGGCCGCACTAAAGTCCGGTTTGCGAGTGCTCTGCACGTCCAGGCGGAGGTCGTCCTCTCCCTGAACCCTAACCATCCGGGAGCTCAGCATCTGCTCGGCCGGCTGCACGCCGCAGTCATGCGCATGAACCGGATCAAGAGGTTCGTCGCAACGAGGGTCTTGGGCGGAGGCGCCCTCGCGGGCGCCTCCTGGGAGGAAGCCGAACGTCTTCTCGAGGCCGCCGCATCCGGCGACCCCTGTATCGCCGACCACCACTACGAACTGGCGCTCCTCTACGCGGAGCGGAAGAACCTCGGAGCCGCGCGCCGCCAGATCGACAAGATGCTGAGATTGACAGGCTCACGACCAGAAGCGGAGGCGATCGTGGTGAAGGCCGTGGTCCTGCTCGAAGATCTCGACCACGGGTTCTGAAGGGCGACATCCGAGGGGCAGGCCGCAGGACAACCCGGTGCGGCGACTCTCTGAGACGCACACAGGCCCAAGGTCGTGGACCTTCACGGTGCGCTGGAAAGCGCGTAGAGTGATCGCGAGGGGGATGAGCAAAACGCGAGGCCTTCAGGCGTTACCCGTTTGTTACCACGTTCGTTACCGGACGGTGGGCTGCGGGGGGGGCAGGGCAGGTCGAAAGTCCAGTAGCTACGGAAATACGCCGGGGTGGTGAAATCGGTAAACACAGGGGACTTAAAATCCCCCGGGCTTCGGCCCTTGCGGGTTCGAGTCCCGCCCCCGGCATCGTTGTGCTGCAAGGACTTACGCTCGGTCAGCACGTGTTCGTCTCCTGGGCCACGGAGCTGACTGTGACGGGAACTGTGACAACTAGGGGGTGCAAAAGAGCTCATTGGGCTCCTCTTTTGTCGCTGGACAGACGCCGGAAGTCGTCCGTGTTTGGGCGGTATTTGCCGTAGACCTTGAGCACCATCGTGGCATCGGTATGGCCGAGGTTCCGGGCGATCATGTGGATATCGTGTTCAGCCCTCATGTGCCGGACCGCGTAGCTGTGGCGTGAGTCGTGCATCCGGTAGTCGTCGATTCGCAGAGCGCGGCATGCCTTCTTGTGTTGATGACGGGCCGCGTCGGGTGTGATCCCTCCCCAGAGCAAGGCGTCTGGGAGGCAGTTCCGCGCTAGCTCGTCCAGGTGGGCCCAAAATTCAACGTCGACCAGCACTCTTCGGTCTCTGGACGGGTGCTTGCTGCCGTGGACATGGTCGATACCACGGCCGCAGTGCATCCTCGTTCGGCCATCGCCAGATCGTGACGCCACTGATCGCGGCAACGATGCCCGCGGCCAGCACATGACGCCGCAGTTCAGACCGGCTGAAGCGCGACAGCGGCAGACCCAACTTGGCGGGGAGCTCACACGCCAGCGCTTTCACCTCGGCGACCACTCGAGGGGGGGGAAAGCAGAGGGTCGACCTCTGCGGGAACGATCCTCGAGTCCCGCGAGACGTTTTCGAAAGAAGCGCTTGCGCCACTTGCTCACGACGGGACGCGGCATATCGAGACGCTCTCCGATCTGCTTGTTCTCTAGGCCCTCGGCGGCGAGCAGAACGATCTTGGCGCGTACCACATCTCGATACGATAACGTATACTGGTGCGCCCTTGCCTCGAGCACCTTCCGTTCCTTCGGCGTCAGCGTGATAACATACGGGCTTGATCTGGGCATTATCGGCCTCCTGGTTGCATCCAAGATGCCAATCATGGCCGAGGAGCGCCAGTATCTTATACGTTATAGTATTTATGTTCACGTGTCCTAGTCGCCACCGTCGGTTGGGCTGCTGACGATCAACGCGCGCCTCCTCGCAGTTTAGTGCGCCACAGTCGTCCCATCCCACCATCCCCGCGCAGAGCGGTCGACCCTATTCGTAGGGTCGGCCGTTTCTCGTTCCACGACACGCGTCACCAAGATCGTCCCAAGCCGATATGGCTGCGCACCCTCCGCAGGGCGTTCGTTGTCGGCATGCTCTACCTCGCCCCAGACGAACTCACCCCCGCTGCCGAATCCGCTCTACCGTCGCGCGATGTCCTCAGTGGCTCGACCGTCCGTGAGAGTGAGTACTGAGGTTGCCACCGGCTCGGAGCGAGGGGGCGGAGAATTAGGCGCCGCCGCTCAATCGAGCCACGCCGGCGACCGTCGCCCCCCAACCCCCCTTGGAGTCCCCCCCGTACCGTGTCCGACATCCTGGGCGGTCTTGCGTTACCGCCGGATTCCGATCTCCAACTCCAAATCCTGTCGGCGATACATGCAGACACCGTTCACGTCCTCGCACACGTAATAGAGCGCGTACGCCGGGATCGTCACGGAGCGAGCACGCGTCTCCTCGGGCGCACGGATCTCGACCTCGATCGTGCGCTGCTCCTTCGTCACGACCTCGGGTGGTAGCGGATACGTGAAGGCGCGACTGTCGACCTCCCATCCCTCGGGTGGGTCGACCCAGAGGATCATCTGCTCGGCCTCGTTGTTCCAGTGCGCCTCGGTCTCGCCGATCGGCTCGAACATCAGGTGAACGCGGGCGACGCCGCCCGGCTCGACTGCGGCCGGCACCGTGACGACGACGACTTCGACGAACTCGTCCTCGTCGCGCAGCACGCGCCCCAGCGGATCGGGCTCGACCGCATCGGCATCGGCGGTGAACTCGCGCACCGGGGTGGCGAACTCGGACCCGCGCGGCTCGACGACGAGGGGTGAGGGCTCCTCGCCCCGGGCGCCGATCTCCTCTCGGGCGGTGACCACCCAGTCGTAGAACGGATACGGCTTGTCCAGCCGGGGCCCATACTGCTGGATCCGTCGTCGCCAAATGTACTGGTTAGGATCGATCGCCAGCGCGGTGCTCCACTCGTCGACTGCTTGCTGGAAGTCGCTGTCCCGACGGCCGAGGCCGTCGTAGCGCATGCGGTACGCCACGCCGAGACGGAAATGGGTCATCCCGTCATCCTCGTCCTGACGGACGGCCTCCTCGTAGGCGGCAATCGCGTCGTTCACGCGCCCCGGGCCGCCCCAGACCGCCAGCGCGTCTCCGTACGCCTTCCAGTCTCGCCCCTCATCGCTCGCCCGCGCGGCCTGCACCAGCGCGTTTAGGTCGGGCACCGTCGGCGCCGTGGCCGGTGCCGCCGGGCCGGCTTCCCCGAAGGTCTCCTCGACGAAGGAGGCGGCAAGCGCTCCGTCCTGCACGGCGCGAAGCCGCTTCCGGATGATGCCGCTTTCGTCGATCGCGAGCGTGATGGGGACGACCGGGACCTCGAGGAGGTCGTACGAGTCGACCAGGATCGGCCACCCCATCTCCTTCCATTGCATGAAGAGCCTAGCGCGGTCGGGATGCTGCTCCTGGATGATACCGACCATCTGGATCGTGCCGTCCGCCTGGAGCTCCTTGGTCGCTTCGTGCCACCCGGGCACGTGGATTCTGCAGCCCGCTCACCACGACGCGAAGACGTGCAGGATGATCCTCTGGCCTCGGAAGTCGGCGATCGACGATGGTCGACCGTCCTCGAGCGTTGGGAACGAGAGCGTCGGGAACGGCTGACCGACCTCGAAGCCGGTGTCCTGGCCCTGGGCGTCAGACGGAGTCGCCGCCATTGCGGCGGCGAGCCACACCACGACGCCGAGGCGCCTAATCGCACGAGACATCTTTGGTCCTCCTTGCCGCCACAGCGCACAGCGGTCAAAACATAATAATGGGGCTGAAGGGGATCAACAGGCCAGAGGAGAGGCTACGCGGCGCCGAGAATCCTAGCGGCGGACGAGCGCTCGGAGGATCAGCGGCCGCCGCTCGGGTTTGTTGCGACCCACCGTTCGGGTCGCTGCGACCGCAGCAGCCCTCCCTAGGAGAGGTCGTTCCCCACTTTAACCGACCGCCCCCCTCAGGCCCCCCTACTTCAAGGCCCTCCCCGGTACAGTGGCCCGTGCGGCTCGAGGGCGATTCGCTTCGGGGGCGCTGAAGGCGACACGCCGTGATGGAGGTGACCGAAGCTGCCTGCCCCTTCCCTCCTCTCACGCACATCCTGCGGGATGACCGAGAAACCCTCCGGCAAGCTCTACACCGCTGTCACGAAGAATTGGCCGAGGATTGCTGCGGGATTCCTTCATCGCAGCTTGATGCAGCATACACGTACGTAGTTGCGGTGTCGGTCGGTAAGTTGAGTCGGTCGCCGAGATCCAAGGGCCTGCGGAAGCCGAGCTGGAGTACAGCGCGGCTGGGGCGAAACTCACAATGCTCGGCGTCGAGCCCTCGTTGTGGGAGGCGACAAGACAGCTTATCCGCGTCGACCCCGAGTGGGCCATGGCCCGGGAAGCGAACAAGCCTACAGGACCGCCAATCAGAAGACCCGCCCCGTACGCCTCCGGCCCATCCGCGCCGAGGGCAGCCGGCACGGCGATACCGAGCCAGAACCCGTAGAGTGTACCGAAGACCGGGAGCTCGACACGGCTGGTCCGTTCGAGCCGGTCTCTCGGTGGTGCCGAAAGACGCACCTGGGCCGCAACGGCAGCTGGGGTCCCACCGTAGCCTTCGGTGATGTGGATGTAGAGAGCTTCCGCGATCTCCCAGCGACCGTCGTATACATCTGGTGACGACGGGAAGTTGCCGTGTGTGACGAAGGCCGAGCGCACGATCCGGTCGAATCGGGTAGTTTCGGTCTTCCGATCATCCCACTCAGGCGGCGATCCTTGGGCGAACATCCTCGATTTCTCCTCCTCCAGGTGCGAAATGCCGGTGACCCGATCCGCGAGCACGAGGTCTCATGCTTCGCGCGCGCGCTCGGCACCGAGAACGGGCGGCTCCAGGTCTTCGATCTCCTCTCGGGGGCTCCGGCTCCGGCACTCCTCGACTCGGTGGACGTCGTGCTGATCGGAGGAAGCGGCGACTACTCCGTGGTGAGAGGGGGTTCGTGGCTGCCAGCCGCCCTCGACACGATGGTCGGCCTGTATGAGTCGGCGAAGCCCACGTTCGCCTCCTGTTGGGGCTTCCAGGCACTCGCCCGCGCCTTGGGCGGAGAAGTGATCACGGACCGTGAGCGCGCCGAGGTGGGTACGGTATGGTTGGAGCTCACGTCAGAAGGAGAGCGCGATCCGGTGTTCGGACCCCTCGGTCCACGGTTTCCGGTGCAGATCGGTCACGAGGATATCGTGACCGCGCTGCCCGACGACGCGGTCTTGCTAGCCTCGAGCGAGACCATCGAGAACGAGGCCTTTTGCTTTTCGGACAAGCCGATCTACGCAACGCAGTTCCACCCTGAGCTCGATCGGGCCGGACTCATTGCGCGGGTCGCGCGTTACCCCGCATACCTTGCTCTGACGGGTGCCTCGACCCTCGAAGAGTTCCGGGACAGGACACCGGAGACGCCAGAGGCCGAGTCGCTCATGCCGCGCTTCCTGGAGCAGGTGCTGGACGAATGATGAATCGGTGGAGAAGCACGGCCCTGCGACGCGCCCGCTACCTGGTGCCGCTCGCAATCGTACTTCTGCTCTCGGCCTTCCAGTACCAGCAGAGAAGGTGGCGTACCGGTTGGATCCCGAACCCTTATCGGGAGGGCTTGCCCACCGCCTCCAATGGAGTCCGCGATCGTGGATTCACCTTCTGCCGGCTTCTCTATCAGAGCGTCCGCAGCGAGCGAGGCGGCTACGGCTGGAATACGGACTACCCCGGATCGGACTACAACTTTCTAACTCGATTCGAGGAGCTCACGACTGCCAAGCCGGCTCGTTGGAGCGACGGACAGCCCGGCAACTCGGTCGTGCGCGCTACGCAGGAGGAGCTGTACGAGTGCCCCTTCATCTTCATGTCCGACGTGGGCACGGTCGGGTTCAGCGAGCTCGAGGTCGTTCGGCTACGCGACTACTTGTTGAAGGGCGGCTTCATTTGGGTCGACGATTTCTGGGGCGACAGGGCCTGGCAGCAGTGGGAGAACGAGATCGGCCGGGTGCTGCCTGACTACCCGATCGTCGACATCACCCCCGACCACATGCTCATGCACACACTCTACGTGGTCGAGGAGGTCCCGCAGATTCCGTCTATCCAGTGGTGGCGTCGAAACGGCGGGCGCGGCACTTCAGAACGTGGACGCGAGAGCGCGACGCCCCACCTGAGGGCGATCTTCGATGAGGAGGGCCGCCCGCTCGTCATGATGACGCACAATACCGACATCGCCGATGGGTGGGAGCGCGAAGGAGAGGACTACGACTACTTTCTCAAGTTCTCGCCCGAGGCGTACGCGCTCGGCATCAATTTGGTTCTGTATTCGTTGAGCCACTAGGGGCGGAAGGGCGCCTCGATCGCGTGTCGGGTTGCGTTTGCGGGGGCGACTGTGGAAAACCTGTCCCATCCAGACATGGACGGATTCGAGCCAGCGCAGTGCTGCCAGTCCGAGACGCCGGTGTCCTTGCCCCCCTGAACGACGTCGGTCTGCGCCTGAGCTCCATCGGGCCGTAGACCCTCGCTCGATGCCCTGGCGACCCCCGTTTGGCGCTCTCGGGGGCCGTGGGGACGTCCCAAAACCAGCTCATATATTATGACGTAACTCATTGTCATAATTGGATATGGGAGGGGAGATGGGGAAGAGTGAGCTAGCGTCCGACGCTCGCCACGAGCGCATGGACCGAGTC
>JADFSR010000053.1 GCA_022560615.1 Gemmatimonadota bacterium | reverse complement strand
CGGACGGCTCCGTGCTCGATGTGGGTCGCAAGACGCGCACCGTCCCACCGGCACTTCGCCGTGCGCTCGATGCCAGAGACCGCGGATGCCGCTTCCCTGGCTGTGGGCTTCGCTTCACGGACGCCCACCACATCGTGCACTGGGCGGATGGAGGAGAAACGAAGCTCGAGAACACCTTACTGCTCTGTCGTTCCCATCACCGGAGGGTCCACGAGGGCGGCTACCAGGTCTGTAGCGACCGGGACGGGCAGGTCGTGTTCTTCACGCCGCAGGGGAAAGTACTGTTCGAGGTACCGCAGCTACCTGAGCTACCGCCAGATCCCGTGGAGGCGCTGGTGCGTGGGAACCGCGAACGGGGCGTCACGCCCGACTGGCGGAGTGGAGCGCCGAGGTGGAACAGAGACCGTGACATCCCTTGGGCGATCGAGGCCGCGGCCATGGAAGCGATCGATCCGTGGGACGAACCAGCGGCCTAGGGGCGGGGCGTCGACCAGCCCGCCGTCGTCCATCCACCGGCCGGCCTCGACCGCAGTTTCCGCGGAAACCGCGTGAGCGCGGGAGGGGCGTACTAGGGATTCGCTGGTTGAACGTCCCCACTGGGTGACAGCTTGAGCCGCTTCTTCAAGCTGAACACGACGCGGTAGGCGAGCAGGACCGTTAGGCATGCGGCGAGCAGTAGGGGCAGCCGCACGTCGGCCTTCACCAGCCAATAAAAGTGGATCACGCCGAGGGTGGCGGTCACGTAGATCCCTCGGTGCAGCATCGTCCAGCGCTTGCCGAGCCGGCGTATCCACCCCGTGGTCGACGTGAGCGCGAGCGGGATCAGGATGACGAAGCCCGTGAAGCCGACAGTGATGTAGGGACGCTCGATCACGTCCTCCACCATCCAGCTCCATACGAGCGTCTGGTCGAGCCCGGACCAGATGCTGAAGTGCAAGAACGCGTAGAAGAAGGCGAAGAGACCGAGCGGTCGGCGCAGCTTGATGACCCGGTTCCAGCCGGTGAGTCTGCGGATCGGCGTGACCGACAGCGTGATCAGCAGCAGCACGAGCGTCGTCATGCCGGTGACGTGAGTGAGCTTCTCGATCGGGTTCGCGCCGAGCGTCAGCCTCTCGATCGGGTTCGTGTCGAGTCTGTCGAGCAAGAAGGCCGCGCCTAGCCACGCGACCGGTGCCAACGCACTGAGCCAGAGAACGACCTTCAGGCGGAAGATCGCCTTCTTCTGATCCATGAACCGTTCGGCGCTATCTCCGCCCTAAATCCAACGGGTGAGATCCATGCCTGCGTACATCGACTGGACCTGGTCGGCGTACCCGTTGAACATGAGCGTCGGGCGCCGGCGGATTTCGCCGAGACGGCGCTCGCGCGCCTGAGTCCAGCGCGGGTGATCGACCTCAGGATTCACGTTGGCGTAGAAGCCGTACTCGCGCCGGTTCTGCACCCACCACGTGTTGCGTGGCATCTCTTCGACGAAGTTCATGCTCACGATCGACTTGATGCCCTTGAAGCCGTACTTCCACGGCATGATGAGCCGGAGCGGTGCGCCGTTCTGGTTCGGCAGATCCATGCCGTACACGCCGGTCGTCATGAGCGTGAGCGGGTTCATCGCCTCGTCCATGCGCAGCCCCTCGACGTAGGGCCAATCGAGCATGCGCGTGCGCTGCCCCGGCATCTCCTCCGGGCGCACGACCGTCTTGAACTCGATGAATTTGGCGTCACCCGTCGGCTCCGCTCGGTTGATCACGTCGGAGAGCGGAAAGCCGCGCCAGGGCACGACGATCGACCACGCCTCCACGCAGCGCATGCGATAGACCCGATCCTCCATGTTGCTCGGCCCGATGAAGTTCTCGAGCTGATAGTCGCCCGGCTTGTTGACGTGCCCCTCGATCCGGACCGTCCACGGTTGCGGCTGGAAGTCGCCGGAGTTCCGGCTCGGGTCCTCTTTGCGTGAGCCAAACTCGTAGAAGTTGTTGTACGTCGTGACGTCCGAGTACGGATTCAAATCCTCACCGAGCTCGGACTTCATGTTCGCGAAGCGGGCCGGGATCTGTTGGCGCGGGCCGCGGTCGAGCGCACGTAACGTCCTGGGAGCGAGCCCCAACGCTGCCACGCCGAGAGCTGCGTTCCGTATGAAGTGCCGCCGGTTCACATAGACATCTTCGGGCGTGATCTCCGAAGAGCGGATGTCACTGGGCTTGCGAGTCCGGATGATCATCGAGGGTCTCCTGCCGGGTTCCGGGCAACGCCTAAGTATGGGGCCGGATTCGACGCTCGAACACCCGGAGGGTGGAGAGGGCTCCGGGGAGCCCCTAATCCATCACCGCCCCCGGCTCCACCCCCAGCGCCTCCCGCGCCGCCGCGGTGGACGAAGCCACCGCCACGGCGATCAAGACGCCAGCGATGACGAAGTACGGTGTCGGCCCTACCGACTCCATCCCGGCTGCTTTCCGCAGGAACGCCACCAGCATCGTTCCCCAAAATACCATACCCGCTACGCCCCATAGACCGACGCGGACGCGCTCTCCCAGCACATGCGCGACGATGCGTCCACTTCCCGCGCCGACCGCGCGCCGGATCGCGAGCTCACGCCAGCGTCGCCGTGTCACCTGGAGTGCTGTGACATGCACCCCGTGCACCGCGAACAGGAGGACGAGACCGGAGAGGAGGACGGCCACGGTGCGAACCCACCGGAGCACGACCGTTTCATCGGCTCGGAACTGCGCGAGCGTTCGGGGCTCACTGGGTGAAAAGCCAGCCAGCACCATTCGACCGTGAGCGGCGTCGATCGCCTCCAGCTCGCCGCGAACCAGCAGGTGACCGGTGCGCGCCGGCCTCTGCAGCGCGCTCAGGTAGAGGGCCTCGCGCGGCAGGTCATCGGCGCCGAGCACAGGCACCCGGAGATCCGCCACGACTCCGACGACCGTATACCAGTCGTCCAACGTTCGCCCAAGCTTGATCTTCTTACCGAGCGGTCTGCCGGCTTCAAAGGAGCTGCGCGCAAACGTCTCGCTGACGATCGCCACCGGCTCAGCGCCTAGCGCATCCGACGCGTCGAACGCACGCCCTTGCAGTAGCTCGATGTCCGCCAACGCGAAGTAACCCGGCCCGACCGAATGGTGGTCGGCCACCGCGCCCCACATGGGAACCAGCATGCCGCCACGCACGCACATCCCGCACTGGGTGGTGACGTGATCCCGCACCCCCAGACCCAGCAGTGCGCCGGTGCTCGAGATGCTCTCGGAGGCGAGGTCCGGCAGAGCCGCTACCGACTCCAGCAACGCGGACCAGGCGCCGGCGGACGGGGCCGTGCCGCCGATGACCATCACTTGCTTCTGGTCGAGCTCCGCGGCCCGGGGAGCCTCGATCGCCGCCGAGAGCGCGACCGCCCCCACCAGAGCGGTCCCAGCGACGGCGGTGTGAACCGCGGGGACGGCACGTCGGAAAAAGACCGCCCCGGGGTCTGCCGTCATGCGCGAGCCAGCGCGCAGGGAAGCCGCCGCTTCCGGACCCCGCCCGAGCTTGATTCCGATCCCGATGTGAGCAAGACCGGCAACACCAGCCAACACGGCAAGCGCGACCGCCACAGAGATCACAGCGTCCGGTGTCAATGCGTCTCGCAGCAACACTCCCGGCCACGCCGCGCGCAGCGCGCCTCCGAGCGTCAGTCCCAGCACGAGGCCGAGCGATGCGCCCGCAAGCGCGAGGGTACGAAGCTCACCCAGCAACATGCGCACCAGTCGCCATGGACTCGCGCCCATGGCGCTCCGGATCGCAAGCTCTTGTCTACGGTCGGCGGCGTTCTCGGCGAGTAAGATGACCGCGTTCAGCGTCGCGACCGCGATCGTGGCCAGCACCAAGGCCGCCAACAGGCCGACGAGTCGCTCCAGCGCCACCGCTTGGAACTCTGCGGGCCACGACGCCCTATGGGACCAAAGCACGCCGAGCCCCTCTCGAGCCATCGGCTCGATGCCGAGCAGGATCGCGGGCCGCGGCAGCTCGTAAGACGCAATCGTGCGCAGGCCCACCAAGAGACCGGCGGCGGCGGCCAATGAGGCCAGCGTGCCGCCGGTAGGCATCCGGCGATCATGCGTCATGTCGTCCTCACGTCTACCTTGCCTCCGTCACGGCGCCGCCTGCGCCATCCTACCCGAAACACTCTCGGAGTCTTGCATGTGGTTGCCAGTCGGACGCCACCCTCGCTTCGCACCGTTGTCCGCCGCCTTGCTCTCGCTAACGGTCATGGGGGCGGCGGCCTCGGCTCAGAGCCTCGCCGACCTTCCGGACGACTTCTTCTCCAGTGCCAACTTCCGCTATGTGGGTCCGGTCGGCAACCGCGTGAGCGCCGTGGTCGGGGAACCTGGGAACGCCAACGTCTACTATATCGGCGCGGCGTCCGGTGGGGTCTTCAAGAGCGAAGACGGCGGACACTCTTGGCGACCTGTGTTCGACGATCAGGAGGCGCAGTCGATCGGCGCGCTCGCGGTTGCGCCCTCCGACCCGAACGTGGTCTGGGCGGGCACGGGCGAGGCCTTCATCCGCAGCAATGTCTCGATCGGCAACGGCGTCTATCGCTCGACCGACGGTGGCGAGAGCTGGAGCCACATGGGCCTGGCCCGGAGCGGCCGGATAGGGCGGATCGCGATCCATCCCACGAATCCCGACATCGTATTCGTGGCCGCGACCGGTCACCTGTACGGGCCCCAGCAGGAGCGTGGTCTCTACCGCACGGAGGACGGGGGAGAGAGCTGGCAGCAGGTGCTCGCCTCGGGTCCCGACGCGGGCGCCATCGATGTCGTGATGAACCCCAGAAACCCGCGCATCCTCTTCGCGGCCACCTGGCAGATGCAGATCTGGACCTGGGGTCGCGAGAGCGGCGGACCGGGGAGCGGGCTGTGGATGAGCCGGGACGGAGGGGACAGCTGGACCCGCCTCGAGGGCAACGGCCTTCCGCGCGGTATCATGGGAAAGATCGGCCTCGGTGTCTCACCCGATGACCCCGACCGCGTCTACGCTCTCATCGAGACGAGCTCCAACGAGGCGTTTGAGGCGTTCGATGACCACGAGGGCACGCTGTGGCGCTCGGACGACGGCGGCCGCTCGTGGCGCATGGTGAACGCGGACCACGCGCTCGCGCAGCGTCCGCTCTACTACACGCGCATGGCCGTAGCCCCCGACGACGCGGACGAAGTCCACTTCATGTCCACGTCGCATTCCAAGTCACTCGATGGCGGGCTGACGTTCTCGACGGTCGCGGGCGGGGACAACCACGATATGTGGATCGATCCCTTGCTTCCGGACCGGATGATCGTCGGCAACGATCAGGGCGTGCGCATCTCGACCAATCGAGGCCGGGACTGGTATCGCCCACTGCTTCCGATCGCGCAAATGTACCATGTGTTCACCGATACCAAGGTGCCCTACAACCTGTATGGCAACCGTCAGGATGGACCTTCCAGTAGGGGTCCGTCCAACACACTGAGCGGCGGATCGATCCCGATCGGAGCATTCCGCTCCGTGGGCGGTTGCGAGTCCGGCTTCGCGGTCCCGGACACGGTGACGAACGACGTAGTGTGGTCAGGCTGCTACGAGGGGATTCTCGACCGGCACCAGATCTCGACGGGCATCTCCCGCACGGTGAGCGTATGGCCCGACAACCCAGAAGGGTGGGCGGCGGCGGACGTGCGCTATCGCTTCCAGTGGACTTTTCCGGTGCACATCTCGCCACACGACAACGAGACCGTGTACGTGGGTAGCCAGCACGTGCACCGCACCACCGACGGAGGCCAGTCGTGGCAGCTCATCAGCCCCGACCTCACGCGTAACGACACGACCCGACAGCAGAAGACGGGCGGCCTCACCACCGAGGACGTGAGCCCCACGTATGCCTCGGTGCTCTTCGCGATCGCCGAGTCGCCCGTGGTCCCCGGACTCATCTGGACGGGCTCGAACGACGGGCTCGTGCAGGTGACGCGGGACGACGGCGCGACGTGGACCGACGTGACTCCGAACATCCCCGATCTGCCCGAGTGGGGCACGGTCAGCAACGTCGAACCGTCCCGCTTCGACCCCGCGGTCGCCTACGTCACCGTCGACTTTCATCAGCTCGGGAACAGCGACCCGTACGTATACCGGACGGACGACTACGGAGCGTCGTGGCACTCCATCGCGAGCGACATCCCGCGCAGCGTCTTCAGCTACGCACACGTGATCCGCGAAGACCCGACGCGCGCCGGACTTCTGTACCTCGGCACCGAAAACTCGGTGTACGTCTCCTTCGACGACGGTGAACGTTGGCTGCCACTCCAGGGTGACCTTCCACACGCGCCGGCGTATTGGCTCACTGTGCAGAGCCACTTCAACGACCTCGTGGTCGGCACCTATGGGCGGGGCTTCTGGATCCTCGACGACATCACGCCGATCCAGCAGATGACCGACGAGGTCGTCGCCAGCGCCGTGCATCTCTTCGACCCGCGCCCGGCCTATCGCTTCCTGCCGCGGGAGAGCGCCAACAGCCAGCCGGGCGACCCGGCCGCGGGTCAGAACCCGGCCAGCGGTGCCTCGATCAACTTTTATGTGACCAGCCCGCCTGAGGGTGATGTGCGCGTCGAGATCCTGACCGAGGAGGGGGATCTCGTTCAGGAGTTGCCCGTACAGAACGTGCGGTCCGGTCTCAACCGGGTCATGTGGAACCTGCGCCACTCACCGTCATCCACACCGCGGCTGCGCACGGCGCCGCTTGGGCATAGCCATCGCGACGTCGGCCAGTCCGGCTGGCGTCCGCCACCCGACGGAAGTTCAGTTCGTCCGCTCGCGGTCCCGGGGCGATACCAGGTACGCCTCACTGCGGGCACACTGGAAAGGACCGCCTGGCTGGAGGTGCTCCAGGACCCGGAGTCGAGGGCGTCGCCCGAGGACATGCAGGCCCAGTTGGATCTGCAGCTCGAGCTGCGCGAGATGAGCGACTCGACTGCGGAGCTCATCAATCGAATCGAGTGGACCCGAAAGGGTCTCATCGATCTCGAGGAGCGCGTCCGCGACGATTCCCGGTACTCAGACGTCGTGGAAGCCGGCGAAGAGTTGAGCGACGCCCTGATCGACCTCGAGATGACTCTCTTCGACCTTCGACTCACCGGCGGCTCGGCGCGTCAGGACACCATCCGATGGCCGAGGCAGCTGTGGTCGAAAATCGCGAGCCTCGCGGGGTATTCGAGCGGCTCTGACGATCGCCCCACCGATCAGGTCATCGAGGTCCGCGACATCTACCGGCAGAGGCTCACTCAGGCGCTACAGCAGTGGGCGGAGCTGACTGCGGCCGACCTGGCGCGCTTCAACCGCATGCTTGTGGAGCGAGGACTGCCACCGATCGTCTCCCAGCAGTGACGCCTGAGGGGGGGCTGATCCGGGACGAGCGGCGTGCTCACGTCCGGGCCCCATGGTTGGGGGTGGTACTGGCCTGGCTAATGCCCGGGGCGGCGGTGCTTCTTGTCGCCGCCGCGCTGCTCGTGCTCGGGAGCGAAGAGCTCGTTCTGGAGATCACCGGACGGGGCCGTTGGGTCGTGTACGGCCTCGGGCTCGCGCTCGCCGGAGGCTTCCACCGGAGTCGCCTCTTCGTGGTCGTGCTCGGTCTCGGAGCGCTCGATCTCGTCACCAGCAACGTTCCCGAGACCGATACCCTGAGCGCTCTCGGGAGCGTACTACTCGTTCTCATCGGTGCACTCTCGTTGATGAGGGACCGGGGAGTGGTGTCCAGCACCGGAGTTGGCCAGATCGCGGCCAGCACCGTTCTGGCCGGCATTCCCGCCGTGGTGTTCCACGACCCGGTGAACGTCGAGGCGTTCGTGAGCGCGGAGCTGCTCCCGGGCTGGATGACGGAGTGGACGAGCCTTCCGCAGTCGGTGGCATTCTTGGCGCTGGTGTCCCTCGCCGCTGCCGCGTACGGCGTGTACCGGTGGGGAGGGGCGGTGGAGCGATCTCTACTCTGGTGCCAGTTCACCGTGCTTCTGGCGATCCACCCCAGCACGTCGTGGGTGGCGGACTCGCTGCTGCTCATGGCCGCCGGAGTGACCCTGGCGGTGACGGTGCTGCAGACGACCTACGCCAGCGCGTATCGAGACAATCTCACCGGACTCCCAGCGCGCCGTGCACTCATGCGGGACCTCGATGCGCTCGGCGCGACCTACACCGTCGCGGTGGTCGACGTGGACCACTTCAGGCAGTTCAACGACAAGCATGGCCACGACGTGGGCGACCAGGTCCTCAAGCTCGTCGCTGGTGAACTGCGGGGCGTGCTCGGAGGCGGTAAAGCGTACCGGCATGGCGGGGAGGAATTCACGCTTCTTTTCCCGGGGAAGGTTCGCGACGAAGCGATCGTGCACTTGAACGCTGTGCGGGTCGCCGTCGAGGGTGCGTCCTTTTCTCTGCGCAGGTGGCACCGCCCAAAGAAAAGACCGTCACTTGCAAAGGAGACCCCGCCCGTGCCGGTGTCCCGCCAGCTCTCCGTCACGGTGAGCATCGGCGTCTCGGACTCGACCGACTCCGGGCTCTCTCCGCAGCAGATCCTGAAGAACGCCGACCAGGCGCTCTATCGGGCCAAGAAGCAGGGGCGGAACCGAGTCTCCACGTAGCGGTCCGCTGTGAGCAGGGCCGCTAGCGCTAGCTCGGAAGTCCGTTCTTGGCCACGTTGTCCACGATGTCCACGAAGCGGTCGAGCTCTGAGAGCGTCGTGTACACGCTGGGGCTGACTCGGATACCCTGGAACTCGGCGTGGTTGATCGACACCGTGATGACCCGGTGCTCGCGCCACAGATAGTCGCGCAGATCGTTCGGAGCGACGTCCGTGATCTCGACGTTCGCGATGCCACACGCGAAACCCGGCTTCAGGCTGGTGTGCAGCCTCACGTTGTCATTCTCGAGCAGCTTCTCGGCCCAGTAGTTCCTGAGGTAGACCAGGCGCGCGTCCTTGCGGGCCGAACCGATGCCCTGGTGGAACGTCAAGGCCTCCGCGATCGCTAGATAGTTCGCAGCCGGGTGCGTGCCGATCTCCTCGAACTTTCGGATGTCCGAGTCCATGCGCTCGGGGGCGGCCATGAGCGGCCACACCTCGCGGATCTTCTCCCTGCGGACGTAGAGCAGCCCGGTCCCGTGTGGCGCAAAAAGCCACTTGTGCAGGCTGGTGGAGTAGTTGTCGACGTCGAGATCGCCGAGCGAGAAGTCGAAGTGTGCGAGGGCATGGGCGCCATCGATGATGAGCGTAATTCCGCGCGACCGCGCCAGAGCGTTCAACTCGGTGACTGGCAGAATCTGGCCAGTGAGGTTGATCATGTGGCACGCCAGAATCGCCTTCGTCCTCGGCGTGATCGCCTCCTCGAACAGGCGCACGACCTCCGCGGGATCCTCCGCGGGCACCGGGATCTGGATCTGCGTCAGCACGATACCCTCGCGCCGCTCCCGCTGTTTGAAAGTGTTGATCATGCGCCCGTAGTCTTGGGTCGTGGTCAACACTTCGTCGCCCCGCTGGAGGTCGATACCGAACTGCATCGTTTGCAGGCTCTCAGACGCGTTTCGCGTGAAGGCGATCTCCTCTGGATCGACGCCCCACTCCCGGGCCATCCGCTCCCGCACGCCCTCGCGCTGAGGCTCGAGCACCTCCCACATCGTGTAAGTGGGGGCGAGGTTCGAGAAGTCGAGGTGACGCTTCATCGCATCCTGCACCCAACCCGGCGAGGGGCTCACGCCACCGTTGTTCAGGTTCACCAGCGTGCGATCGACCGTGAACGCGCGCGCGACTTCGAACCAGAAGTCTTCATCCGCCGCGATTTCGGTCGGCGAGCCTGGATGACGGCCGAGATCCAGGGCGATCTCCGATGCGCTGGCCCGGAGTTCAACGGGGCGGAGTGGCAGCCCAATTGCGGCTGCGGCAGCGGGAAGCGACAGCGTACCCAGGAATCGGCGGCGGCTCTGCATTGGATCCTCCCTCGGGTTCGATCGAGACTGGTTCACGATACCCGTCCGCCGGTGCGCTGTCCAACGTCCCAGGCGACCCCGAAGCTCAACGAACGCATTACTTTCCGTGTCCCGTCATGTGGATGGAACGACCTGAGCCGGCCGGAACAATCGGGGGGGTTACGTCCTAGATGAGGGCGACCCGCAACGACCACCAGCTACGGGACCTTCATGCGTCGACTCGCTCGTCCGATTCTCGCTCCTCCGTGCATAGCCTTTCTGTGCATAGCCGCTCCGGTGACGCTGTCCGCCCAAGCTCGCGACACCGTGCGCGTCGACTCGACCCGGGTGGCACGCGAGTACGATCTGGGCGGCATCACAGTGCGCGTGGCGCGACCCGCGCTGACGACCGGCGGTGCCAGCGCGGTGGTCGTGCGCCTCGATTCGCTCGGCTTGACTCCGGCCCCTTCGATGGAGGACGTCATGCGCTCGATGCCGCTGGTGGTGGTCAGGCGGAACAGCCGTGGCGAAGCCCAGCCCGCCATCCGCGGCTCCGACGAGCGACAGATCGGCGTCTTCCTGGATGGCGTGCCGCTCACCATCGGGTGGGACCACCGGACCGACATGTCGATCATCCCGCTCACGGCTGCACAGTCAGTGCGCCTCATTCGTGGCTTGTCCTCGGTGCTGTACGGCCCCAACACGCTCGGTGGCATCATCGAGATCGACGTCGCCCGTGTGCCGGACCGACTCGAGAGCGTGAACCCGCTCGCGCTCGGTATGTCGCTCGACGAGACCGGTGGAACCAACGTTTCGGTGAACCTGGCCCGTCTTGTCGAACGCGACCTCAGCCAGTGGCTGGTCCGGGTCGGTGCCGGTTTCGAGGACCGTCCGGGCGTCACGGTTCCCGACGGAGCCCGGGGCGATCCAAACCTCCGGTCGCGCTTCCTGACCGATGCAGACAATCTGCGCCTCAACAGCGACTCCCGGCGGATCGATGGTTTCTTCGCGGCTCGCTATCGCGCGGACGGAGGAGCGTGGGCATCCCTCGTCACGACGGCGCTCGACGTCGAGCGCGGCGTGCAACCGGAGGCGCATCAGGACGACCCGCGACTCTGGCGGTACCCCGATCAGACCCGGCTCTTCACGGCGTTCTCGATCGGGACGGGCATGCGTGAGACCGGCGGCGGAGGTCGCGGGGACCTGGAAGCGAGCTTCGGACTCGACCTGGGGTCGACCCGGATCGAACAGTACGACAGCGAATTGTTCTCGCAGGTAGTGGGGAGTGAGGATTCCGACGACCGCACCATCACCGTGCGACTCGAAGGTGATCACACCACGGGCGAGCATGGGGACATTCGGGTCGCGGCTACCTACGCCGACGTCTCTCACGACGAGGTCCTGAGCCCGGGCGGCGCGAACAGCTTTCGACAGCGGTTGTGGTCGCTCGCGGCAGAGTCCGAATGGAGGCTGGGCCCCTCGGGCCGCACGCGCCTCTCGCTGGGAACCGTCGTCGACGGCAGCGACACTCCCGAGGCCGGCGACAAGGCGCCTTTGGGACGACTGACCGACTACGGCTTCCGCCTCGGTATGAGCTCACTCGTGGGCGAAGGCTTGCTCCTGCACGGTGGCCTGAGTCGGCGAGCACGCTTCCCGTCGTTGCGCGAGTTGTATTCGGGGGCGCTGGGACGTTTCGAGCCTAACCCGGACCTCGCGCCCGAGACACTCGTGGGTGCTGAGGGCGGCTTCACGCTCCAGAGAATGGGGGATATCGAGTTCCAGGTCGTAGGCTTCTACCAGCGGCTCAGCAACGGGATCGTCCGTACCTCAGTGACCGGCGACGACGGCGTGCGCCGCTTCCGACGCATCAACCGGGAAGAAGTGCGAAGCACGGGTATCGAGCTGCTCGCGATCGGAACCCTGGGCGTTGCGACGGTCTCGAGCGATCTCACGCTCCAGCATGTGAAAGGCATGGAGGCCGACGGCAGCGAAGTCGAGCTGGAGTACGAGCCCGCGATCACTGGCAAACTCGGTGTCGAAACCCCGCTCGGCGCCGGATTCCGGGCCTCGGGCAACTTCCGTTTCGTGGGCGGTCAGAGCTGCGAAAACCCCGAGGTCGGCGGCCTGCAACCGCTGGGTGCGAGCGGCTCCGCGGACTTCTCGCTCCGAAAGATCTTCCAACTGCGCGGAACAGGGCGACTCTCGCGCGTCGACGCTTCCGCTTCCCTGCGCAACGCCACCGACGCTACTGTCTACGATCAGTGCGGGCTCCCCCAACCGGGGCGCACGCTCCAATTCCAGTTCCGCCTCTGGTAGCGTCTGCAGGCTCATGATTCGCATCACCTTCCTGGGCACGGCGGCTGCGCGGCCGACCGTTGGTCGCAACGTCAGTGCGATCGCGATCCAGAGGGAGGGGGACCAGTTCCTCTTCGACTGTGGTGAGGGCACACAGCGCCAGATGATGCGGTACGGAACCGGTTTCGCCGTGCAGGCGATCTTCGTGACGCACATGCACGCGGACCACTTCCTCGGCGTTACGGGCCTGCTTCGCACGATGGCCTTGCAGGGACGTACCGAGGGCATCGCACTCTATGGACCGGGGGGGTCGAGCGACTGGCTTCGCAAGACCGTCAACCTCGGCGTGGACCGCATCCCGTTCCCGGTCGATGTCATCGAGGCACAGCCAGGCGAGGGCTTCGAGGGTGGCGAATACCGCATCGAGGCCTTCCCGGTCGAGCACGGCAATTCGGCGGTGGGGTGGGCGCTCGTCGAAAAAGACCGGCTCGGTCGCTTCGACGTGGACCGAGTCCGCAGGCTGGGGGTGCCCGAAGGACCGCTCTTCGGGCGGCTCCATCGGGGCGAGGATGTCGAGGTGGACGGTCGCGTGATCCGCGCCGCCGAGCTGGTGGGGCAACCGCGCCCGGGACGGACCGTCGTCTACACGGGGGATACCCGGCCCGCGGACAGCACCATCCAGCGTGCGAAAGGAGCCGACGTACTCATACACGAGGCGACGTTCGGTGAAGAGGAGCGGGAGCGCGCGCGCGAGACGCTTCACAGCACCGCGGCGGGTGCGGCGGGCGTAGCTAGAGACGCAGGCGTGCTCCGGCTCTTCCTCACACACCTCTCGGCCCGCTACTCGGATGACCCGACACCGTTGCGAGACGAGGCTCGGTCCGTTTTCGAGGCCTCGAAGGTCGCGTACGACGGTCTCTCGTTCGAAGTGTCCTACCGCGGCGAGCCCGAAGGTGTCTGAGACAGGTCCGTTCCAGCGGATCACGGTGATCGGTCTTGGCGTCATCGGTGGATCGTTCGCCCGGGCACTCACCGGGACAGCCGCTGCTCCAGAGGTGCGAGGGTGGTCCCAAAGCGCGGACGAGCGTCGGGCGGCGCTGGACTCCGGGGCGGTGATGGCGGCGCCGGAAGAGTTGAAGGAAGCCCTGCAGGACACCGATCTGGTGGTGCTTGCGACCCCGCTCGAGGCCGCGTGTCGCTTGATCTCGGACATCGCCGCCGATCCGCTCCTCCGGGAAGCGACGATCATGGACGTCTCGGGGCTGAAGACGTCGATTGCGCGCGCCGCGGCCGAGGCCGGGGTGGGCAGTCGATTCGTGGGCGCACACCCCATGGCCGGGAGCGAGGCGTCGGGTTTTTCCGCTTCCCGACTGGACCTCTTCGACGGTGCGCTCGTCTGGATCGTCGCGGAGCCCGAGGCCGGCGCTCGCACCGAGAAGGTCGAGACGCTGTGGCGTTCCCTGGGCGCGAAGCCCGTGCAGACTTCGGCGGCAACCCACGATCGCCTCATGTCGCTGGTAAGCCACCTGCCTCAGCTGACCGCGAACAGCCTCGCCGCCGCGCTCGCCGATGCGCGTATCAGGCCTGACGACCTCGGCCCTGGCGGCCGCGACATGACACGGCTCGCCGCCAGCAACCCCGAGATGTGGGCAGGGTTGTTCGAGAGTGCCCACCCGGATCTCGTACGAGCGCTTCGAACGATGGCCGGGAGCCTTCAGAGCATGGCGGACGACCTGGAGGGCGGGGACGTCGAGGCCATTGTGTCCCTGATGGAGAGGACCCGAAGCTGGAGCGACGCGTGAGAGTCCACGTCCCGGGAGACAAGTCGCTCACGCAACGCGCTCTGATCCTGTCCGCTCTCGCGGAGGGAAAGAGCCGGATCAGCGGTCTCTTGTGGGGAGGAGACGCCGAATCGACCGCGAGCGCGCTGCGTGCGCTCGGCGCCGGCATCCCCGAGATCCCCTCGGACCGGAGCGAGATCACGGTGCAGGGCGTCGGCCTCGAGGGTCTGCGGAGTCCGGGATCGGAGCTCGACCTCGGTAACAGCGGCACCGGCGCCAGACTGCTCCTGGGCGTCCTGTCGGGCAGCGGGGTCGAAACAACCATGACGGGCGACGGATCCCTGCGCTCCCGTCCTATGCGCCGGGTAACGGAGCCGCTGAGCGCCATGGGCGCAGCTTTCGACTTCATGGGCGAAGCAGGACGGCTTCCCATCCACCTGCGCGGCAAGCGACCTCTCGAGGGGATCGATTGGTCGACACCGGTCGCAAGCGCGCAGGTGAAGTCTTCGATCTTGCTGGCAGGACTCACCGGGCGCGCGTCCGCTCTCATCACTGAGCCCGAGAGGTCGCGGGACCACACGGAGAGGCTCTTCCACCAGGTGGGTGTATCGACCCGGAGCCACGCAGTCGCCGAGGGTTGGCGAGTCGAGCTCCGGGATCCGCCCGACCGAATTTCCGAGCTCGACTTTCGCGTCCCCGGGGACATCAGTTCGGCAGCGTTCCTGTTGGCGCTCGCCGCACTCGGGGGTACCGCCGGGTCGATCGAGATCGTCGGCGTGGGCCTGAATCCCACGCGCACGGCATTTCTGGACGTGCTTCAGCGCATGGGTGCAGAGATCACGATAGAGACGGACGGCGACGACGAGCACCGTGAAGCGAGCGGAACCGTTTCGGCCAGGGTGTCATCGCTGACAGGAACGCACGTCGGCGCCGCCGAGGTACCGCGCCTGATCGACGAGCTGCCGCTGGTCGCCATCCTCGGGTCCCGCGCCCACGGTGAGACGAGCATTCGCGGCGCTCATGAGCTGCGCACGAAGGAGAGCGATCGAATCGATGCGCTGGTTCGGAATCTTCGCGCTCTCGGCGTGGACGTCGAGGAGCACGAAGACGGCCTCACGGTGCTCGGCTCCGAGCGGCCCCTGGAGGGGAGGGTTCGAGCCTTCGGCGATCACCGCATCGCGATGGCCTTCGGCGTCCTGGGTGCCGCGCCCGGCAATCACATCGAGGTCGACCATCCCCAAGCCTCTGGCGTGAGCTTTCCGGGCTTCTGGGAACTGTTGCGCAACCTTGGTGCAGGAGCTGTGGTATGACTGCTGGTACGCTGCGCGAAGCGTCAGAGGGGCCTGTAGTCACGCTCGACGGTCCGGCAGGCTCCGGAAAGTCGAGCACGGCAAAGGCGGTCGCTCGCGTGCTCGGGTATCGTCACTTGGATTCGGGCGCGCTCTACCGCGCCCTCACGCTCGCGCTGCTGCAGGCGGGGATCGACGCCGACCGGTGGCCCGGGCTCTCGGAAGAATTCCTCCTGGCGTTGGACGTCGACATGCGTCCGACCGACGAGGGCTTCGCGCTTTGGGTAGGCGGCGCTCAGGTCGACGCGGAGTTGAGGACCCAGGAGGTCACGGATCACGTCTCCCATTTGGCTCGTCTCCCAGCGGTACGTCGCTCCCTACTCGATCTTCAGCGACGTGCCGGCTCCAGGGGGCGGTTGGTTGCCGACGGCCGCGACATGGGGACCGTCGTCTTTCCAGACGCGGAGGTTAAGGTGTACCTGATCGCGGACGTGGAGGAGCGCGCGCGTCGGCGGCTGTTGGAGCAGGGAGGCGCCGAGGGCGACGAAGTCGAGCTCGCCCTCCAGATCGAAGCGATCACCGACCGGGACCGTCGCGACTCGGAGCGGGACATCTCACCCCTTCGGAAAGCTCCCGACGCCCACGAGATCGATACCACGGGGCTCGACTTCCTGGACCAGGTCGATGCCGTGGTCGCGCGGGTTCGTCGGTTGACGCTTTCCTAGGCCCTGCCTTAGGTTTTTGGGCTGTCCCGACTTTCTATCCATCTCCAACCCGGGTTCGTCCCCCGAGCGCCGGCGAGTGACTCGCACACTCTGTGCGAGAAGCGAGTAGATGATCATGACTGATTCGCAGAGCCCGAACCCCGAAGAGATCGATCTCGCCGGAGGCGAGGATGTCATCGTCGACGCCCTTACTGGTGAAGTGACGACCCTCTCCGCTGAAGAGATCGCTGCCGACGAGGCCACCGAGCAGGCGGCCGCAGCCGCTGCGGTCGCGGTCTTCGACGTGCCCGACGGCATCTCTCCGGAGCTCATTTACGATCCGTTCGGCGAAGAGCCGCTGTCGACCTCGAAGGCAGAGTTCGAATCGCTTCTGTCTCAGTTCAGCTCCGACTTCCAGGAGTTTCGCGAAGGCGAGATCGTCAAAGCGCGGGTCCTCAGTCTCGCCGATGCCGCGGTCATTCTCGAGTTCGGCTTCAAGAGCGAGGGCTCCGTAGCGCTCGACGAATTCAAGGAGGCGCCCGAGGTCGGTTCCGAGGTCGAAGTGCTGCTCGAGAGCCTCGAGGACGACGACGGTGTCGTCGTCCTCTCCAAGAAGAAGGCCGACTTCCTCCGAGTCTGGGAGAAGATCCGCGAGGCCCACGATGCAGACCGTTCGGTCAAGGGCACCCTGGTCCGCAAGATCAAGGGCGGCGTGACCGTCGACCTCATGGGTGTCGACGCCTTCCTCCCGGGTTCACAAATCGCGCTGCGACGGGTCCCGAACATCGAGGACCTCATCGGCGAGGTCTACAAGTTCAAGATCATCAAGCTCAACAAGCGCCGGCGGAACATCGTCGTTTCGCGCCGGGTGATTCTCGAGGCCGAGCGCCAGACCAAGCGTGAGACCCTCGTAAAGGAGCTTCTGATCGGGCAAGTGCGAGAAGGCCAGGTCAAGAACATCACAGACTTCGGTGCGTTCATCGACCTGGGCGGACTCGACGGCCTTCTCCACATCACCGACATGTCGTGGGGCCGAGTCGGGCACCCGTCCGAGATGGTCGATATCGGTGCTGCGATCGACGTCAAGGTTCTCGACATCGATTGGAACCGCGAACGCATCTCGCTCGGACTCAAGCAGCTTCTGCCTTATCCGTGGACGGACATCGACAAGAAGTACCCGGTCGGGTCGCGCGTTCACGGCAAGGTCGTGTCGATCACCAACTACGGCGCCTTCGTCGAGCTGGAGAAGGGCGTCGAGGGGCTGGTGCACATCTCTGAGATGTCGTGGACGCGCAATGTCCGGCATCCCTCGAAAGTCGTCTCGATCACAGAAGAGATCGAGGTCGTCGTGCTCAAGGTCGATCCGAACGACGAGAAGATCTCGCTCGGCATGAAGCAGATCGAGGAAGATCCGTGGCTCGCGCTGCCGGTGAAGTACCCGACGGGAACGAAGCTGGCCGGTACGGTCCGGAACCTGACCTCGTTCGGTGCGTTCGTAGAGATCGAGCCGGGGATCGATGGTCTCGTCCACGTTTCCGACATGAGCTGGACCAAGCGGATCGAGCACCCTTCCGAAGTGGTGCAGAAAGGCCAGGAGATCGACGTTCTGGTCCTGGACGTCGACGCCGAGAACAAGCGGATCTCGCTGGGCATCAAACAGCTCACGGACGACCCGTGGCCGACGATCTCTGAGAGGCTCGCCCCGGGTGTCGAGCTCGAGGGCCACGTCGTTCGGGTTCAGGAGAAGGGCGTCGTCGTGAACCTCGGCGACGATGTCGAAGGCCTTGTCCCCGTGTCCCACTCCGGCATCGAGGACGTGGAGATGCTCGAGGAGTACTACGGTCCGAATGACGCCGTCAGCCTGCGCGTAATCGAATCGGACGCCGCGAACCGCCGCATCGTGCTGGAAGTGACCGACACACCGGACCGGAAGCCTAAGGAGGAGATCGAAGCCGCCCGCGCTGCCGCGGTGGCTGAGGCGGCCGCGAAGGCCGAGGCCGAAGGCGGTCCGGATGATGAGGAAGGGCGCGAGGTGCGCCGGAAGGCACGAGCCCCATCTGCCGACGCGGAGGAGGCCGCTGACTCGGAAGCCGCGTCGCCGCCCCTGGCGGTTGACGCCAAGGAGGTCGAATCGGAGGACGCGCCTGAGGCTGAAGGCCAGGAGGCCGAAGGGGAAAAGGAGAAATAGGGGTGGTCCCCGGGGGGCTTCACCGCCCGCTCATACGATGACGGGATACGGCCGTAGCGCCTGGACGCGGCTCGTGTCCGGGCGCTACGTCGGCGTGGCGCTCCTTCTTGGCGCCTGTCAGTTCGCCACGCCAGCGCCGAGTGCTCCGCCGCCCGACCTGGCTCCTCCCGACCCGGTCGTTGAGGCGGGGCCCATCTCTGCAGGGGCGGAGGCGCAGGCTGCGCAACTTTTCGCCCGTGCCGAAGAGGCCTTCCGGGCGGACCGCTTGCTCGAGGCACGCCAGCTCACCGCCGATATCGTGGCCCGGTACCCTACGGCTCCCGTCTCGGGGCGCGCGCTGCTGCTGAATGCTCGCGCCGCTCGGGACGCTGGGGACGCGAGCGCCGCCGACACAGCGGCACAACGGTACCTTGAGTTGTTGCCGTCCGACGACCCGCGTATCGCGTCACTTCGACTACTTCAGGCGGAGGCGTTCACCGACGACGCACCGGCGCGCGTCGACCGTCTCATGCGAATCCCAGTGGGTGCGCCGCCCAGCGACGTGGCTCGGGCCGCGTTGTTAGCGCGTGGCGCCGCAGACCTGCTCGTCCCCGAGGAGTTGGAGGCGGCTCGTTCGAACGCTCCTTCGGACGCGGCCCTCTCTTGGGTGCTGGATGTGCGCGCGGCCACAGCGGCGCTCGAAGCCGGCGATGAGCGTGTGGCCAGCCAATTGGCACAGCGCGCGCTGGACTCCGGGGCGACCGGCCTCGACCAGGCTCTCGCGCGGGGTCTGCTCCGTGGGGAACTGCCGGCCGGCCGTGTGCGCTTGACCACCCTAACCATCGCGACCGTGCTGCCGATGGGCGGGCCGCCCGCGCTCGCGGACTTTGCAGCTCTCGTGGCCGAGGGCATCGAGGTGGCCGCTTCCGAGGTCTTGGGCGACCGCTTCGATGTGACGATCACCACGCGTGACGACCAGGCAGACCCTACGCTGACCGCGGCGCTCGTCGCCGAGCTCGAAGGCGAGTCGGTCTGGGGAGTGATCGGATTCCTAGAGGACGCTGCGCTGGAGGCCGCCGGCCAGGCACGCGGCCGGGGTCTCCCGCTCGTTTCGCCGACCGCGCGTAGCGCTTCCCGCAGCGGCGACGGTGTTTACTCGCTCGAGGGCCCTGATCCGCAGGCCGCTGCATCGGTCGCCCAATACGCGGCGGATCAAGGATACCTGCGCGTCTCCATCGTGCATTCCCAGGTCCCGGAGTCGGTCGAAGAGGCGGACGCCTTCGAGCGTGCGATGGAGGGCCTTGGGATTCCCGTGGTGGGCCGATACGCCTACGAGGCGGGCGCGACGTTCTTCGAGGAACAGATCATGGGCGCCCAGAACGCGTTGCGACGAGCCGAAATCGCAGCATTGGAGCTGGGTGAGGACGATACGCTGCACGTAGAGTTGCTCGAACCCGTCGCACTCTTCCTGCCGATTCCACCGGAGGACGTGGAGTTCGTCGCGCCTCAGATCACGCACTACGGCCTCGATACACTCGCGATCGACATCCTGGGCACTTCCGCGTGGACAGACCCTCGGGTTCTCGAGGAGCTCGACACGCGGCACACCACCGGGGTGGTCGCGACAGCCGTCGTGGGCCGCGAACTTGGCTCTCCCGGCAGATTGGCGTTTCGGGATGCGTACGAGCGGCACTTTCAGCGGAGTCTGGTGAGCTCGGTGCCTGCGGTCGGACACGACGCGGCCTTGCTCCTGCTCGAGGCGCTCCGAGGCAGACCGAGGACCCCCGCGCAGCTCCGCAACGCCCTCGAGGCTTTGCGTGACGTGGAGGGCGCGACCGGCATATTCTCCGTCGTCGGTGGGCGGGTAGTCCGCCGCACCGAGCTCGTGTACATCGACAACGGCACTTTGGTGCCCATCGGCTGACCGCCTCCCTTAACTAACTGCATGTAACCTAAATTGAGCGATTGGGAGTGGGAGAGCAGCAAATAGGCGCTGGACGGCAGCGGTGTACTACGGTGAGGGGCGAGGGGAGCCGAGAGGCGGGTATTCGGTCGGTTCTGCGGTGAGCAGAGGGGCGATTGGAGGCTAAGTCGCGGCCAACGAGAGCGACCGGACACACCGGTCCCGGCACCGGATACCGGTTGTTGCGTTTCAGCTACGGGTGAGGAAGGGCGGACATCTACGCCCAGGCGAAGCGGGGTGGACTTCGGCTCAGTGCCCAGAGCTTGGGGATCTGGAGCTCGTTCCAGGTGGCCTGGGTGACCTTGAGGATCGTGCGACCCCCGGTGCGGACGATCTTCGCCGCGAAGTCGATCGCCTTGCGTCGCAGGGTCGTGGCATAGGATGTGATGGGGAGCACGGGCTGGGTGACATCCTCCTTGAA